>DATCWN010000440.1:0-21027 GCA_036566285.1 Hanamia sp. | reverse complement strand
TAAGAAAAACGGTGCTGGGCGCAGTATAGGAATTTAAAGTGTTTAATCGAAAAATGGCATCCGTATAGTATTCTACCATGTCATTTACCCGGTATTCAGTTTGCATATCTATCCGGGAACGAATGCCGGATAAACTGTCTAAAAAAGTGTATTGGCGAAAATTGGCCATTGACAAGCCGGGACTTTTGCCAAGTACTTTTATCAGTGAATCTGTAATTAACCTTTGTTGCCGTAATTTATCAAGGCTGTCTTTTTTCAAAAGATACAAATAACTATACCTGCGTTCTTTTCCCAGGGTATTTATAAGATTGCCAACATTTGCAGATTGGTCAATCCGCTCAATATAATCGCTGATTAATTTTACATTAATTGATTTTTCCCTATAAATAATGATTGAAAAATAAATTAAAAATAAGAAAGGAGTAATTCCTATCAATAATAATTTAATAAGGAGCGGAAGTTTTCTAAAAAAGATAATCATATAAATCAGATTGTTTAATAGAAAAGGGCTGTAATTATTTTTGATAAATATTTTCGGCTATCTAAAGATAACATATTGGCTGGCAACTTTGTCTTTTTATAATTAAATACTCAATGGGTATTTAGACTCAAAAAAGTCCTTAAAATTGAGGGGTTCCCTTGTTTAGAAGTATTCTTTAAAAATGAAGATGTAGGAAATTATTTGATGTTAGAACACATGCGGAATGCAAAGAATAATGAGACTATTTCTTCTTATGAAGAATATAAAGAAATAGTAAAAAAATGGTATCAATAAATCAATCCAAAAATTATAATTATTACAATCCTTCATCGTAGCTCGGGATCATTGGTGACCCCGTTTTCCTCGTGCCAGTAGTTGTAATTTATAAGCGAAAAGCCGGCTGCAACTAGTAAGTCTAAGAGTAAACATTTCGTTTGCTTTCTGATTTTGTGCCGGTAGAAGAGAAGCACTTTCAAAAGTAGCTGTGAGCTGTGTGAGTTTCGAAGTAAACTATCTACTTAACATAATATAAATTATAAGAAAATACTATTCTAATTTTTTGCCAATGAAATTCCTCCTTTATGGGTTTCTCTTAAAAGTTAAATGTTATGAGGGAATTGATTCCATGAAACAATTAATTTGGAGAAAATTTTTTATAAAGAGTTCTTATTAAAAAAACCAATGCACACTTCACTTCTT
Organism: Hanamia sp.; assembly: GCA_036566285.1. Classification (GTDB taxonomy): domain Bacteria; phylum Bacteroidota; class Bacteroidia; order Chitinophagales; family Chitinophagaceae; genus Ginsengibacter. Next base: position 19,847 of record DATCWN010000440.1, on the reverse strand, counting down.
TTGTTATGGCGTAATAGTACCGTTGGTTATAAACTTTATCTGAACTGCTTTGGCTGTATCTGTTTGCTCCGGTATTCCGGTCAATAAAATGGTATATACTTTTCCGCCCTCCACTGAAATGATTCTGTTGACATTAAAAGTAGATTCATTATTAACCGTTATAGAAATATCACCGGGCGTAATTCCTGTGAAATCAGAGACAGTTGCATAAGGCGCATTGCTATTGACAACATTGGCGCCGCCTGATAAAATAGTAACCAATGGCTTGGTAGAATCAGGAATGGCGTTTACGTACCGCACATACGCTTCTCCGTTTGCAGAAGAAAGACTGTTCAGGTTATCCTGAACTAAAAGATTAGAATAATGGCCTTCAGTACCTAAAACAAAAAGAGAATAGTAAGCGCTATCTTTAAAAAGCTGCTGCGTAGTTGCTAAAGTGGCTCCTGAAAAATAGTCATAAGATTCCACGGACCTGTTGCCTACAAATACACCACGGTATCCACCGGTGTAGTTTGTGTAAGCAAGCGGGGCATTGGTAAAATTATTTCCGGAAAGAGCCACACCTACGGCTGCGTTATCAGGAGCAAGATTGAAAGCCATTAAGCCCGCCGCAGGTTGCTGAACTCTGTCAAGGTCTTTTTTACAAGCACTAAATAAGAAGATAATTAGAAAAAGTCCACTCAATGGAATGAAATGCGAGCGGACAAAAGAAAATAATTTTTTCATAGTTAACTAAGGGTTTAAGAATTCAAAAAATACAGCCCTACCGAAGAAAAAACAATGCCATGAGCCGCTCAAAAAAAGTTAAAAACCTTTGTCAATGTTTATGTTCAGGTTTCTTAACAGATTTTTTTTAATGAAATAAAGTTAAACAGGAGGATATTTGTAAAATAACTACAAAATTAAACCACCATTGAATGCTGGTATTGTTTTTGCAAATTGGGTTGATAATTCTTACTCTTTAAAAAAAATCATGAAGTTCCTCATTGTATCGCTTGTCACTTTGCTTACTGCGTTTAGTGGACAGGCGCAAAGATTTTCTGTCAATTTATTTGCTGGCGCTACTAATTACCAGGGCGATCTACAGGACAAAAGATACACTTTCAATCAGGCGCATTTCGCCGGAGGCTTAGGTCTTTCTTATGATCTTAATGACCATTTTTCTATAAGGTCGGGAGTTCTGTTCGGCAAGCTTTCCGCTGATGATAAACTGGGCAGAAACAAACAAAGGAACCTCAATTTTACATCAGGCCTCACGGAAGGGCATCTTGGTTTGCAATACTACATCACTCCTTTGGCCGATCATGCGCTTACACCTTATGTATTTGCAGGCATAGCACTTTATCACTTTGATCCTTATACTCATGATACTTCGGGAACAAAATATTACTTACGTCCTTTAAGTACTGAAGGCGAGGGCTTCATTGACGGAAAAAAGAATTACAATCTTACTCAAATGGCCATTCCCTTTGGCGCAGGCGTAAAATTGTCTTTAAGTGAAAATATTAATGTCGGATTGGAGCTGGGCCTGCGAAAATCATTTACCGATTACCTCGATGATGTAAGTACCACCTATCCCGATGAAGCCCTTTTACTTACCAATCGTGGGCCAAAGGCAGTTGAACTTTCTTCCCGCGGAGGTGAACTTAAAACGGGGATTCCTTACCAAAGTGGCGACCAGCGCGGAAGTTCTAAATACAAGGATATGTATTATTTTACCGGGCTTACCCTTTCATTCAGGTTGGGCAATGGCTCCGGTGGCAGAGGCAACTCTCAATACGGTTGCCCGGTGAATGTGCAATAAAGGCAATTTCTGATTTTAGATTTTTGATTTACGATTTTATATTTAGAGGACTGGATTTCAAAAAGCATTTTTGACCTTCACAACTTATACATACATTGCCAATCGCCAATCTGCAATCGAAAATCTATATCCTACCTTTGCCTCTATGGCTTATAAAAATCAACAGGAATTTATTGATGTTCTTGAAAAAGAAAATGAACTAATCCGGATAAAGGAATATGTAAACCCCCACCTGGAAATTGCTGAAATCACCGACAGGGTCAGTAAAAGTAAAGATGGCGGTAAAGCTTTGCTTTTTGAAAATACCGGTTATGATTTTCCTGTGCTGATGAATGCTTATGGAAGTGATAAAAGAATGTGCCTCGCGCTTGGCGTCAATAACCTGAATGATGTAGCCAAAGAAATTGAAGATCTATTTCATTTGCTTTCTTCACCCAAAGAAAATTTTATAGACAAACTGAAATTACTTCCTAAGCTCGGTCAGTTTGCAAGCTGGATGCCCAAAGTAATAAATGGAAAAGGAGATTGTCAACAAGTAATTATGAACGAGCCGGATATTACCAAACTTCCGGTAATAACCTGCTGGCCAAAAGACGGCGGTCCGTTTGTAACGCTCCCTATCATTCATACAAAAGACCCTAATAATAATTCGCGGAATGTAGGCATGTATCGTATGCAGGTTTTTGGCCCCAAGCTTACGGGCATGCACTGGCACAAGCATAAAGTTTCTGCAAAACATTTTAATGAATATAAAAAAACCGGCGCTATTATGCCCATTGCCGTTGCACTCGGCGGCGATCCAGTGTATGCTTATTCCGCTACCGCGCCTTTGCCCGAGAATGTTGATGAATACATGCTTGCTGGTTTTTTAAGAAAGAAAAAAGTAGAGTTGGTAAAATGTATATCACAACCAAATGTAGAAGTGCCAGCTGATGCAGATTTCATAATAGAAGGTTATGTGGATCCTAATGATGAAATGATTTGGGAAGGCCCGTTTGGTGATCATACCGGTTATTATTCCCTGCCTGATTGGTATCCTAAGTTTCATATCACGGCCATTACCCACAAAAAAAACGCGGTGTATCCGGCAACAATTGTGGGCATTCCTCCGCAGGAAGATGCGTGGCTGGGGAAAGCAACAGAGCGTATTTTTTTAGCTCCTATAAAGATGACTTTAGTTCCCGAAATTGTTGATATGGAAATGCCTGTGGAAGGAGTATTTCATAACCTGGTAATTGCTGAAATAAAAAAAGATTATGCCGGGCAGGGACAAAAAGTTATGAATGCCATGTGGGGCGCCGGGCAAATGATGTTCAATAAAATATTGGTGATTGCTGCCTCCCCCAACCCTTCCAGAGGAGGGGCTTTGAGAGATTTCACTCTTACTGATTATCTTAGTTTGGCAAAATATATTTTCCAAAACTTAAACCCATCTACTGATATTTATTTTTCACAGGGGCCGATGGATGTGCTGGATCACAGTTGCAGCAAAATGGGTTTTGGTGGCAAAATGTGCATTGACGGTACGTTTAAATATGAAGAAGAAAAAGATGAAAGTTTTTTAAATAAACCCATTTCTTTTTCAAAGGAGAATGCAGATGAAGTACTAAAAACATTTCCCGAAATAAAGCATCTTAATTTTTCATGGGTCAACGAGGGAATTCCTTGTTTAATTATCTCTGTGGAAAAGAACAGGGCGGATCATGTAAAAGAATTGCATGAAGCGATTACTCAAATGCCTTTTTTAGAAGGAATGAAAATGATTTTGTATGTGGAGCACACGGTGAATGCCAATGACCTGCCCGTGGCTTTATGGCGTTTTTGTAACAACCTCGATCCCAAGCGGGATCATTTTATAGTGAAGAAAAATTCTTCTTCTCATCCTGGTAAATATGTAGCCTGCATGGGATTTGATGGCACTTTAAAAACCAAAGAATTTGATGGTTTCCAGCGCGACTGGCCAAACATCATTATTGCTGACGACGCCACCATTGAATCGGTAGATGCAAAGTGGGATAAATTGGGATTAGGAACATTGATTGCATCGCCGTCTTTGAAATTTAAGGAACAAATGTATGGGGAAGAAGCTGTGGCAAGTAACAAGTAATAAGTATAGCAAATAGCAGTACAGAAGCTTTCCAAAAGTTTTTTTGCACATCCTTAATAAAGTCGAAAAAATAATATACAGATTCAACTTTTATTTTTAACTTGAAAGAAGTTTATTTGTCGTTTTACAATATCTTGCGAAACTTTACTCCTTTCCTGCTTACCCTTTATCCTGATAGAAATCTCGCCTCTGTAATTTCAAGGATCATTGTCTATCCCCGCTTTGTAATAAAAGATTTCCCTCTGTAATTAAAAGAAAAAATTTATCGCCTGGAAAGCAAGAAAATAATATTCATTCCTTCCATCCATTCACGTATAAATTTTAAAATCATGAAAATCTTTAAAAACATTTTACTATTGGTGGCTATTTGTTCCCTCGCCTTGTTTGCCTGTAAAAAAGATTGTAAAGACCGCTGCGTGATAAGTAAATCCGGATTACCTATGAGTGGTTCCCAGGAAGTACCGGTCCGGCAGACGGATGCTTCCGGAAGAATAAAAGTATCCTATAATAAATGTGATAAGACTTTAGAATATACCGTTTCGTGGAGCGACTTAACTGGATTGCCTATAGGGTCACATATACATGGCACCGCTCCCAAGGGGGTAAATGCTCCTATTAAACATGATTTCACCGCTTTACTCCCAAAAACCACTTCCGGCACCTTTACCAATTCCGTTAAGGTGGATGAAGTGGCTATAAAAGAAGACAGTTTGTTGGCAGGTTTTTATTACATCAATATTCATACTCCTAAATTTCCGGGAGGAGAAATAAGAGGACAGATTGAATTTTGAAAGGAACTTACCTGAAAAAAAATTAGCATTTTTGCGCCAGCAAAGGGAAATTAGTAGCTTTGCCTATCCTCTCTTTGTATCCACACAGAAAAACCTACCCTCTTTTCCACACACTTTTATGAAATAAGATTCTACGTTTTTTATGTACTTCTTCAAAATTTTTTAACCATTAAAAAAATTAAAAATGAAAAGGTTATTAATTACAACAGCATGCTTCGCCCTTTGCTTTTTTATGGCCTGCAAAGGTACCACTACCAGCACAAGCGAAACCTCGCAGGCTGCACAGAATAAAGCCAATAGCCAACTTATTTACAAGGCTATAGAAACCGGAGACGTAAGCCACCTGGATTCCATAATTGATAAAGATTTTGTGGATCATGCGGGCGAAAAGGGTGATGTAAAAGGCATTGATTCGCTTAAAAAAATGTTTGCACAAATGCACAATGAAATCAATGATCTCAACATTGAGGAAATAGCCAATGCCACCGACGGCGATTACAATATCGCGTTAATCAGAATGACAGGCACCACAGCAAAAGCAATGATGGGAATGCCTGCGGGAACTAAGTTAGATATGAAATCTGTAGAAGTAGTGAAAGTAAAAGATGGAAAAGCTATGGAGCATTGGGGTTATATGGATCCTAAAGATATGATGAAGATGATGGGCGGCATGAATAATAAAATGGACGGGAAAATGGATAATAAAATGACAGCCCCTAAAATGGATTCTGTAAAAATGTGAATGTAGGTTTTTAAACCCATGTCATTTAATTAGCTTTGTAAACTTGCCATCTTAAATATTCCATTCGTATATTTTTAGAGACAGAAAGAAAAGACATAATGAGACTTGACCATGTCGTTTATTTTACAAAGAAAGTACCGGAACAAATAGTGGCAGAACAACAGAAGCTGGGAAGGCACGCGGTTGTAGGAGGCCATCACGAAAAATGGGGGACACAAAATGCGCTCTTATATACGCGCAATGCGTATGTAGAATGGTTGTCGGTAGAGCGCATGGATATTGCAAAACAAGCAGGCCATCCGTTAACTGATTTACTCCTTTACGACCTTAAAGCCGGTGAAGGATGGGGCGCTATTTGTATCTCTGTAAAGGATATTGAATCATTTAATGGGGAAATTAAAAACAAAGGATTTCGTACTTCCGGCGTGTTTAATGCACAACGAAAAACGCCTGATGGGCAGTTGCGTAAATGGAAAATGCTTTTTGCTGAACAGCCTGAACTCAATAAATTACCGCTGCCTTTTTTCATTCAATGGGAGGAAGCAGAAGAAGTTCGCTTTGCAAAGCTTCGTAAAGATGGAGTCATTTTGCCTGCCAATGAAAAACATGAGATTACGGAATGCATTTTCAATGTAGATGATTCGCTGAATGAAATTTCAAAATGGGCAAATTTGCTATCGCAAAAAATTAGCGCTTCGGGCAATATCGTTTTGCCTAATGTAGTGTTGAAGTTTATAAAAAATAAAGGAGGCAAAGAAAGATTATCGGATGTTGTTATTGAACCTTAAATATCGGAAAGTATCAATGAGCGCCTGTTTGAAAATTTTCATTTTTAAAAAACAGAATAAGCTAAGCATTAAAAATTAACTTTGATATTTGGGATGGATTATCGAAATATTACTAAGACTTTAAACTGAAGATTTGCCAAAAAAGAAACTAAACTGTAATCTCGTTACTTTAAAATATGCAGTAAAATTATTTCTCATTATCTTCTTGTTAGAAGTGGGTATAGTGGCCCGTGCCCAGCAGCCCATGTTTACCAACCAGGAGCGTTTTGGAGTAGATGAAGGTTTGCCCCAAAGTTATATCAGAGGCATTTCGCAGGACAAAGATGGCTTTATATGGATTGCCACAATGGATGGTCTAAGCCGTTATGATGGCAGAGGGTTCAAAAATTTTCGTTCAAGGCCCGGCGACACTACCGGTCTTACCCGCAATGCCATCATCAACATGATTCTACAGGGCAATAATAAACTGAGCCTTTTTTATGAAGGTTTTTTCGCCGAGGAATTCAACGTGCAAACCTTTAAAACTATCCGAAATCTTTATCAAAGTAAGCTACGAAATATACCGGGCGCTGTGGGACGTGTTATGAATATAAACAACGTGTATAATGGGACTGACTGGTTTTTTATAATGCATCAATACAAAGGCATAGGTTGGCTAAATTGCAAAAACGGAAAAATAACTTATGCAAGCAAGGCCAATGGCATGCTGAAGCGGGATACCATCAATGCTTTTTTACAAACCACTGATGGCAGATTGTACCTGGTATCGGAAGATGGCGTGCAGGTAAGTGATATAGGGAAAAAGAAATTTGAATTCATTCAATTCCCTACTACTATAAAAAGACTCACGAAGAGCGACTTCCGTGATGGTACTTTATATGCCGGCTCGCTGGCTCTTTTGCCTAATAATAAATTGTTAGTTTACCAACACAACCGTATCGTCATATTAGACCTTGCCCAAAAATCTGCTAAAACCATTTCTATCCCTGAACCGCAACCCGGAAGCTTCAGAGAAAGCGATGCCGTGGTATATACCGACCATAATGGCCAGCCTTATTTTGTAAATGCCGGCAGGATTTTCACCATCAACCAACAGGGAGTATTAAAATTATTATGGCAAAATAATATTGCTCCACAACTCAATATTACTGCCTATTTTATAGACCGCTCTGATGTGTTATGGGTAAGTGTAAATGCGCAGGGTATTGTAAAAGTGGACCTGCAGGTGATGCCCTTCCAGTCCTACCGGTATAAAAATGGTTTTATTGCAGATATAATGACGCAGGCGGGCGCCGCACCTTCCTTGCTTCCGCCACATTGGTCTGTTTCTGTGGTATCGTATTACTTCAGGCAGGCGTACGACAGCAAAAACAGGCTTTACGTTTGCAATAATTATTTCGATAAAAATGAAGTTTACGAATTTGATAAAAAGGATTTACGGGTGTTTTCACATCTTCCCAAAAAAACAAGCTACACAGCCCTGGTCGTAATGCCTGATGATGAAGTCCGGGTCTTTGACCAGGAAAAGGCCACATGGTATTGTTGGAAAACTCCTTCATCTGTTCCGGACATTATACCTCTTAATAAAGCTGAAATGAGTAATGTGGAATTGGCGGATGCCCGTTTCATTGGCGGCAGTATGTGGCTAACTACTTACTCACAAGGGTTGTTACAATACCAGGGCGCCAAAAGGATCCACCAATTTATGGGTAAGCAGGCCAACGGTTATTTGCCCAAAGAACTTACTGAAATTTGTATAAACCCGGTTAATAAAAATCAGTTCTGGATTGGATCAAGAGGCGGCGGGCTTATTTTATGGGATGTTAGTAAAGGTCTTCAAAGAATATATACTACCAATGATGGATTACCGAACAACACCGTTTATTGCATTTTACCTGACAAAAGCGGAAAGATTTGGTGCAGCACCAACAAAGGTATTTTCAGGTTTGATCCCATTACCAAAGAGATCAATGTTTTTGAAAAATCAGATGGCTTGCAGGGCAATGAATTTAACCGGGCTCATAAGTTTTTATTTGCCGATGGCCGTATGGCATTTGGCGGCATTGAAGGTTACACTATTTTTGATCCTGCAAAGTTTGAAAAAAAACGCCCCGCAGTTTCTGTGCCGGTTCAGCTTACCGCTTTACAAATCAATAACGAACCACAGGATGGCCTTTTGTATAACAATCTTATAAAAGATCCACTAAGTTTATTGAGTAAAATTGATTTGCCCTACAATAAAAATTATCTGCGTTTTGAATTTGCGGCCATGTTGTACAATCAGCCACAAAAAACAAAATACCGCTACCAGTTAGAGGGCATAGATGAAGATTGGATTGAAAACGGAACCAATAATATAGTTTCTTATACCGCATTAAGGCCCGGCAAATATAAATTGCTCATCAATGCTACGGATAATAATGGAACATGGAGCCAGAATATTAAAGAAATAGCCATCGTTATTCATCCTCCGTTTTGGGCTACCTGGTGGGCATATATCATATATGCATTGATAGCACTGGTTTTAGTGAGATGGTATTTTGTGTATAAAGAAAGAATGATCAGAACCCAACAAAGCCTCAGTTTTGAAAAAAGGGAAGCATTGCGGCTTAAAGAAGTGGATGAGGTAAAGGATCGTTTCTTTAGCAACATCACCCATGAGTTCAGAACACCACTAACGCTTATCATTACGCCATTAGAAAAACTGATACGTGATAATCGTCTTCCAGCTTCTGTTGTTCAATCATTAAAAAACATACAAAAAAATTCTCACCAGTTATTAAAATTGATCAATGAGTTCCTCGATTTTTCAAAAGTAAATAGTGGCCAGATGAAGGTAAGATTGTCTTCGGGTGAACTTTCTTTATTTGTATCAGATTGTGTAAAGCGTTTCAATGCAGGTGCTTTGGATAAAAATATCAGGCTCTCTTTTTTCTCTGAAGGCGTTGAAGGGTTTTATTTATTTGATGAAGAAAAATGGGGGAAAATTATTACCAATCTGTTGAGCAATGCTTTAAAATTTACACCTCAGAATGGAGCTGTATCCTTGTCTCTTGCCGCCGCAGGAGATGAAAAAATAAAGCTGGAAGTTAAAGACAACGGACCAGGTATTCCTGCAGATCAGCAGATAAAAATATTTGAGCGGTTTTACCAGGCAGACAGTTCAGCCATACGAAATTATAGTGGCACAGGAATAGGCCTTTCATTGGTAAAAGAATTAATTCTGCTGATGAATGGTACTATTGAATTGGATAGCATACCAGGCAAATACAGCAGATTTATTGTTGAGCTTCCAGTGCAAAAAGGTCAGGCTACAGAAGCCACTGTTTCCTTGCTTCCTGGCGAAATGACTTCGCTGCCTGATGAAAACCAAAATGAACAGGACGGGCCATTAATAATGATAGTGGAAGATAATGAGGAGCTTCGTTCATTTCTTCAGGAAAGTATGCGAGACAAATACAGCGTGATAGCTGCAGCCGATGGATTGCAGGCCTGGGAAATGATTTTACAAGAATTACCGGATATAGTTATCAGTGATGTAATGATGCCAGGACGTGATGGCTTTGATCTTTGCCGTTTGTGTAAATCAGATAAAAGAACGGCACACATTGGGTTTATATTACTTACTTCCAAAGCAGCGCATGAGGCGCAGATAAAGGGTTTGGAAACAGGGGCAGATGATTACATTACCAAGCCTTTTCATTTGGATGAGTTGGAGCTACGGATTGTAAACCTACTGCGGCTGCAAGAAAAAGTAAGGCTTCGTCTACAGGAGCAAATGTTTACCACCACCCCACAAAAAACATTCCCTGCGGTTAGCGATGTGTTCCTCGTGCAATTGTACAAAGAGATGGATGCTAAAATTGATGATCCCGAACTGGATGTAGATTATCTGAGCAGGACCATGGCCATGAGCCGGAGTACCCTCAATCGCAAATTAAAATCGTTACTTGATATTTCTCCCAATGGCCTCATCCGGCAGTACCGTTTACAAAAAGCAACAGGCTATCTTTCTTCAGGATTGGATATTACTTCTGCGGCCTATAAAGTTGGCTTTAGCAGCCCATCTTATTTTTCCCAATGTTTTAGAGAGCAGTACGGCATTTCGCCATCAGACTATGTTTTAAGGCAGAATTGACCCTACTTCTTACAAAAAATAAAAAAGGAAACGAATGATTTTTTATAAAATAAATTATTCCACTTTTACTTTTAATTCTTTTTCTTCCTTGGGTAATATGGACTCATCTTCCCAAGTACGTACTAAGTAAAAACGGATAACAGCCTCTCCTTTTTTTAAAGCCTTTATTGTAAATATTTCATCCGATGATGATCCAGGTATGGGAGGAGTATTATTTTGGGGAGATGTTTTATTTTGTGCTATGGATACTATCTCCTTTGGGTTTACTTCGTATTGCCATTCATAGCCGGCTGCTCCCCTGCCTTTGAGAATAAAATCAAAAGATTCATTCGTATGTACTGTTTTAATTTCCATAAAATATAGCTACGTTAATGAAATTCAAATTTGATGTTCATAAAAGTAGTGCCAATACAAAAATAATTTTGGAATAAATCTATGGTGCTGTTATTTTACTACCTTCTTTTTCTTTTAGGAGCAGCACTCCCTTCGACGGTTCTGATTGTCCAGAAATCTGCTGCCTGTCTGCTGGTGGCATACGCATAGGGCATATAAAAATAACCGTTTAAACCCCATTGCTTTCCCCATGAATTTCTTACTAAAAATGCCTGCCTGCGGTTATCGTAACCTATGGCTAACACGGCATGGCCGCCAACCATTCTCTCATTGGAAATATCCGGCATAGGCATGATACCGGTGTTTTTTACTTCGTCAGACATGAAGCTTTCATACACACTAAAACCGAATGCAAAAGGGTACCCTTCTGCAAGACAACCCTGCAAAACGGTAAGGTTGTTCTGCAATCTTTGGTAAGTTAATATTTGATTATCCAGCGCACTTTTATAACAGTTTTCCGGTGGCTTCATGGTAAATTTATCACCCGGCTGGTTGGAGTCGTCATAAGTCCATATAGATTCTTTGCACAGACCTTCTTTGTTCATTGATTTTACGGCATCTCTTAAAAAGGCGCCACTATCCGAGTTTTCGGTATGAATAGAAACCCTGGAATTATAATACAGGAAAAGGCGGGAAGGAATCCAAACTGCTTTCTTTTGAATCTTTTGAGATACCTGGAAAGCCGCGCCCAGCGCATTTGCTGTGCAGCTACCCAATCCGCCCTGGTTGTACACAGCAGGACACAATTTTCTTAAACTAATAGAAGCAGGAAGATTTTGCATCACTTTTAACGGAGCTGCATAAGCGTAATCCCGCGCATCAGGTATATCGGGTAGCCAGCCTAATTTGTAAATTTCTGTACGCGGTGCTTTTTTTGCCTTTGCCATAATATTAAGTTTTTAGAGTTAAAAAAGTATAAGAGCTTATTTTTTAGAAAAATCAATAAATCATTAAATTGAGAGAGCGCGTCATATTGCGCTTTCCGCAACAGTGCTTTTTTGGCCAGAAGAGATGTTATCAATCGTCTATAAAGATGCTGGCTTTGGATGATAATACTTTCACCAATGATTAAGTGCCGGAATCTATTTAATAAAAGGTAGATATTTAGAAGTAAATGGAAAAGACTGCCGGAATTCTTTCAGGATAATTGTTTAATGCCGGGCTAATGAATGTAAATTGGTATATCTTTCTCTTTTTATTATAGATTTGTCGTTAAGCCAGAAGCAGTAAAATGATAAGATTCCCATCTGCCTATTTTATGCAAAAACGAAGATTGATTCCTTCTTATTCTTTTACGGTTTTCTCCACAATATTCTCCGATAAAGATTCTTTCCTTCGTCCAAATCGCCGGCCCCACAATTCTCCCTTGTGATGAAGAGGAATTTCATCACCTAATAATTTGCCCCATGGCCTTAAGCCATCCACACGGTCAAAAATAATTTTAAGCACTGCTATAAATGGAATGGATAAAAACATTCCGGACACGCCCCACACAGCGCCACCTAACAACACAATTACTAAAGAAACCAGCGCATTGATCTTAACTTTAGAAGAAACAATGCGCGGAACCAAAATATTGTTATCAATAAACTGAATGACCGCATAAGCAATAATAACGGCTATTTGTGTGGTAAATCCATCTTTGGTAATAGTAACAATTAATACCGGAAGCGCAATAGCCACAATACCTCCAATATATGGCAGTACATTCAAGAGCGCCCCTATAACACCTAACAAAATGGCATAAGGAACACCCAATATTAAAAGGGCCGTAGAATTTAAAATGGCCACAATAATGGCTTCCATAAGAAGCCCAACCATATAACTTTGAATCGCATTTTTCGTTTCTTTCAAAACGTTACTTACCTGGTTTGAATTTTTTTCAGCAAAAATTTCATACAGAAAATTCAGGATAAGTGTTTTGTAAAAAAGCATCAAAAAAATATAAATCGGCAGAAGCACTATGACGCTTAATGCGCCTAACACAGAACCCAGCGTTTGTCCTATCAAAGGTTTCAGGCTTTGGCCCGTTTCTGAAATTAATTCACTTTGTTTGGAAAGCGATAAGGAATAATTCCTTTGCAGCCACAATTGCAACTGGTGAAACATCCCCGAAAACTTTTGTTGCAGCACCGGCATATTTTCTGTAAACCCCGCTATCTGCGACGAAATAAAAACCATTAATCCCGCTATCAAAATCATAGCGGCCAGCAATGCAATAGCAATGGCGGCTATCCTGTTTATCTTTTTTTGCTGAAGCTTATTGACAAGTGGATTTAAAAGAATGGAAATCATTAAAGCAAAAGCAAGCGGAACCATAATGCCTCTTACTGTATAGAGTACAAAAACAAAAAGTATGATTCCAAAAAGAGTAATAGTTGACCTAAAATAGAAAGGGAATTTTTTTTCCATAAACTAAAATAGGCTATTTCCTGTTTTTTATTAAAATACTTTCAGAAGAAGTATTCATTTTTTAATAAAAAAAAGGGAACCTTTCTGATTCCCTTTATACAATAATTTATATGTCAATGAAAAGATTATCTACTGCTCCCCTACCCTTCCGCCGCAAATAAACCGACTCGCAAAATAGGGATCATCAAGGTTGGTGATAGTAACTCCCTGGCTCGAAGAAGAATGTACGAAATAATTATTATCAAGGTACAAGCCTACATGCGATACGCCGCCTGTGGTATTAAAAAAAACAAGGTCGCCTTCTTTTAATTCTTCTTTCTTAATATGCTTGCTGGCATCATATTGTTTGCGTGCTGTGCGCGGAACTGCAAAGCCATACACTGCTAATAAAAGGCTACCGGTTAATGCGCTGCAATCAATTCCTTTTTTGGTGGTGCCACCATAACGATAATCGGTGCCGAACCAATCTTCAATAAAACCAAACAAGGAAATATTTTTTAAAGATTCCACATCCACATTAAGCATCATGGCGTATTTAAATTGAATGCTGGAAAGTTTTTCAATTGAAGTAGATGCTTCTGCTGCTTTTGTAACAACGGGAACTTCTTCATCTTTTATACTCTTGCTGCCACCGCTTTCTGTGGTTCTTAAAATACCTTCAGGGGTAAAAGAAATTCCGTCAATAAAATTCGAGGTAAAGTTTTGATCACTGCTGATGCTGCTGATTGCGTTGATACTTGTTTGGGCATTTGCCAATTGTACACTGCATGCCATTAAAACTGAGCAGCACATTACGGTGAATTTATTCATATTTTGGAGTTATAATCATTTATACAAAAAACAAAAAACAGCAACATTAGCCGGCATTCATGAGGTCAGGCGCACTGTTTTAGCTTTTATACAAACGTAAAAATTTAAAATTTATTTTCTGAAACGGGTCGAAGATAAGTTTCACAAAACAAAAAAGCAAAAAAAATTATTTTCCCCTCCAAATATTCTTTGCACAACGATGTGATTATCGGATTGTATAGTTCACAGTGGAATCTTTCAGACTTAAAAAATTAAAATCAGAAAAAGTAAAAATCAGCAATTAGTTTTTACCATTCTGTTAGTAAATTCAAAAAAAGAACCCATCGGTTTTCACGATATTTGCGGAGGATTTTTTATGCCGTGTTTAGTTATGCCGGCCTTCATTATTTTTTATTTTTTATTAATCATTTTCTATCCTTAAATGAAGTTCTCTCACCTCCATGTACACACGCAGTATTCGCTTCTTGATGGCGCGGCCTCTATCAAAGGGCTTTATAATAAGGCCATTGCAGATGGAATGCCGGCGCTTGCCATTTCGGATCATGGAAATATGTTTGGTGTTTTTGAGTTTGTAAAACACGCGCATACTTTAAAAAATGCCGATGGTTCTTTAAAGGTGAAACCCATTGTGGGCTGCGAATTTTACATCACTGAGAACAGGCATCAAAAGCAATTTACCAAAGAACAAAAGGACCCGCGCCACCACCAGATATTGCTTGCTAAAAATGCTGCCGGCTATAAGAATTTAATGAAGCTGACTTCGCTCGGATACATTGAAGGAATGTATTCCAAATATCCGCGGATAGATAAAGAACTCATTCATAAATATCATGAAGGCCTCATTGCCACCACCTGCTGCCTTGGCGCTTTGGTGCCACAATTAATTTTAAAAAAAGGAGAATCGGAAGCAGAAAATGAATTCAAATGGTGGCTGAATATTTTTCAAAAAGATTATTATGTAGAGATACAAAGGCATGGCATCCCCGACCAGGAAAAAGTAAATAAGGTATTATTAAAGTTTGCAAAAAAATACGACGTACGTATAATCGCAAGCAACGATTCACATTATGTAGATCAAAAAGATTTTAATGCGCACGATATTTTACTTTGCTTAAATACCGGTGAAAAGCAGTCCACTCCTGCTTTACGTGAATTTTCTGACGACGATGTATCGGTTAAGAATAAGCGCTTTGCATTTCCTAACGACCAGTTCTATTTAAAGAACACCTCTGAAATGCTTACCGCATTTGAGGATCTTCCGCAGGCATTGGATAATACCAATGAGGTGATTGATAAAATTGAAACCCTCAATCTTAAATCGGATATTCTTATTCCGCATTTTACCGTTCCAAAAGAATTTGCTTCGCAGGAAGTGTATCTCGAGCACCTTACATGGGAAGGCGCGAGAAAAAGATATACTGAATTAACCCCCGAAATAGAAGAGCGCATCAACTTTGAATTATTTACGATCAAGACGATGGGCTTTGCAGGATACTTTTTAATCGTCCAGGATTTTATTGTAGCCGGTAAAAAACTGGGAGTGTTTGTTGGCCCTGGAAGGGGCTCCGCCGCGGGTTCTGTGGTGGCCTATTGCATCGGCATTACCAATATCGACCCTATCAAATACCATTTACTTTTTGAAAGATTTTTAAATCCTGACCGTAAATCCATGCCGGATATAGACACCGATTTTGATGATGAAGGAAGGCAAAAAGTCATGGATTATGTGGTAGAGAAATATGGCAAAAACCAGGTGGCGCAAATTATTACTTACGGTACCATGGCCGCCAAAATGAGCATCAAAGATGTGGCGCGCGTAATGGATCTTCCTTTGCCCGAAAGTAATGCGCTGGCAAAATTAATTCCCGACAAACCCGGCACTTCATTACGAAAAGTATTGAAAGCGCCACTTACCGGATCTAAATCGCTAACGGAAGAAGGTGTAGGTCCTGATGATATCAGCAACATTCAAAAATTGCGTGAGATTTATAATGGCGATGATATTCGCAGCAAGGTTTTGCATGAAGCGGAAATCCTCGAAGGCTCTGTGCGAAACACAGGCATTCATGCATCGGCAATTATCATTGCTCCAAAGGATTTAATGGAATTAATTCCGGTAGCGATTTCCAAAGATTCCGAATTATGGCTCACTCAAATTGATGGCAGCAACATTGAGAGCGCCGGTGTATTAAAAATGGACTTTCTCGGTTTAAAAACATTAAGCATTTTAAAAACCGCGCTTCATCTTATCAAACAAAATCATGGAGTGGAAATTGACCTCGATGCTTTGCCGCTCGATGACGAGATGACTTACCAGCTTTATCAGCGTGCCGATACCAATGGTACGTTCCAGTTTGAAAGTCCTGGAATGCAAAAACATTTGAGAGACCTGAAGCCCGATAAGTTTGATGACCTTATTGCCATGAATGCGTTGTACCGCCCCGGGCCAATAGCCTACATTCCTAATTACATTGAGCGCAAGCATGGAAGGCAGGAAATACACTATGACCTCCCTGAAATGGAAGAGTTCTTAAAAGACACTTATGGCATTACGGTTTACCAGGAACAGGTAATGTTGCTGTCGCAAAAGATCGCGGGCTTTAGCAAAGGTGATGCGGATATATTGCGAAAAGCAATGGGTAAGAAGCAGCGCGCCGTTCTGGATAAAATGAAAGTGCAGTTTATAGAAGGCGCTAAAAAGAACGGCCACCCTGTAAATAAATTAGAAAAAATATGGACCGACTGGGAAGCTTTTGCACAATATGCTTTTAATAAATCGCATTCCACCTGTTATGCTTATGTGGCTTTTGAAACGGCTTATTTAAAGGCGCATTATCCCAGCGAATATATGGCGGCAGTGCTGAATCATGCAGGAGCCATTGAGAAGATTACCTTCTTTATGGAAGAGTGCAAGAATATGAACATTAAAGTTTTGGGGCCAGATATCAATGAGTCTCAAAAAGGATTTGCCGTAAATAAAAAGGGTGAGATACGGTTTGGTTTCAATGGCATGAAAGGCGTGGGAGAAGCGGCCATTGAAAATATTATTGATGAAAGAGAAAAGCATGGAACCTTCTCCTCCATCTTCGATTTGATAAAAAGAGTGAACCAAAGAACCGTTAATAAAAAATCATTGGAAAGCCTTGCTTATGCAGGCGCATTTGATTGTTTCAATAACTTTCACAGGGCGCAGTTTTTCTTTACCGTTCCCGGAGAAAATATGAATTCGCTGGAAAAAATAATCCGGTTTGGCAATCAATACCAGGCGCAACTAAACAACAATTCCAACACACTCTTTGGCGATTTGCAAATGGCAGAAGTAACGCCACCGGCCATTCCGGAATGTGAACCATGGCCTTTGGTGAAACTATTGGATTTTGAAAAAGACGTTACCGGTATGTACATGAGCGGCCATCCTTTAGATAATTTTAAATTCCAGATAAAGCATTACGGCCTTACTACCATTGCAGAATTTAATGAGTTCAAAGAAGCCGTTAATCTTCACCCGAACCCCGGAAGGCATTTCCGCATTGCGGGCCTTGTTACGGAAGCGCAGCATCGCATTTCTAAAACTGGAAATAAATTCGGTGTGTTTTTTATAGAAGATTATACTTCCAAAATGGAACTCCTGCTTTGGAGAGATGACTATGTAAGATTCAATAATTACCTAGAAACCGGGATGGTTATTTGTTTAACAGGTGGTTTCAGACAACGTTTTGCCACTTCGCCTTATGAATTTAAAGTAAACAGCATTATGCTCCTGGAATCTTTAATGAGGTCCAATACCAAAAAGATTCAGATTGAAATGAAGGCCAAAGAGGTTACATCAGAGCTCGTTGAGTTTATGCAAAAGAATGTACAGCAGTTTCCCGGTAATTCTACGTTAAAATTCTGCATTCATGATGAGGCCTCTAAACTGAAGTTCGGCATGTACACTTTGGGAAATGGATTTGAAATGAATGACGAAATGGCTAATTTCCTGCAAGAAAAGCCAGAATGGGAGGTGCAGGTGGAATTAACATGATGTGGATATGTCAAATCAACATTTAGAATTTATTGGCTGTAGTTTTGCAGTCTTGTAAACAAATAATTATAAAAACTAAAATTTAAAACTATGGCTCAGGAATATACCGACGTCAACTTTAAAGAACAAGTTCTCGATTCAGACAAATTAACTATGATTGATTTTTGGGCAGAATGGTGTGGCCCTTGCCGCGCAATAGGCCCCGTAGTAGAAGAACTTGCCAAAGAATATGACGGAAAAGTAAATATCGGAAAAGTAAATGTGGATCAAAACCCGCAATTAAGTGTAAAATATGGCATCACCAGCATACCGGCAATCCTTTTTGTAAAAGGCGGCGAAGTGGTAGATAAATTAGTAGGCTCACAACCCAAAGGAAACTTTGTAAAAAAGATAGAGGCTCATATATAATTAGCTAATGTGCTAATTAGCTAATTAGCTAATGGAAAAAGGTCAATTCGTATTTTTCGGATTGGCCTTTTTACTTTTTTGATTCAATTCCAAGACAGCGGTTTATTTCTTCATTAGCACATTAGCATATTAGCTAATTATTTAGGATTAATCCCGCTATTGATATCCGAACCTCTTACCTGGTAAACACTGTCAACCACGTATTTTTCCATCCCCCGCCAGGGAAGCGCACCAAAGTATTCTTTGTAATGAACCTCCACTTCGCGGCCCGCATTATTCAATAAAACTTTTGCCACACTTTCGCTCGTTACGCTAAAGTTGAATTCATTACTTTGAATGTTTTGTTTAAAGCCACTTTGAATAATTTTCCCTTCATACGTTTTGAAAACATATCCTTTGTTCATAAAAGTATTGAGCGTGCCCGCTTTGGTTCCGGTACCAAAAACCCAAAAGAATCTTATGTAAAAAAAGATGCCCAAACCCAGTACCAAAATTATAAGTACCGTGCGGAAAATTTTGCGTCCTTTCATGTTTAAAATTTAATGGAAAGATAGGTAGGATTCACGATTTTAATGTTGATTTTAATGTTACAAGATTTAATATAGTTTCATAAAAAGGTTCTTTGTTAAGTATAGTAAAAATAGTCAACTCCCTGTTTGTTGCATAATCGTCATAAAGGTTGAGTTTCAAAAGGTTGCCAACTTTCCAAAAGTTGGCAACCTTAATAAACCAAAAGAAATCCCGGCTACTCAATGGCAACCGGGCTTCTTTTTTATTATTTCATGAATATTTCTTCCCCCTACTCTTTCACCACCGTTCTTATCTCCACCTTGTCGTTACTTACCAGACGGATGAAATAAGTTCCTGAAGGGAGGCCGCTCATATCTATTTTCTTTTGAGTATCGGTAGTACTTAGCGATACAATTTTCAACACGCTTCCATTTACACCGGTTAATTGGATCTGATGGTAAATGTTAGGACTAAAGGTAGTTTCTAACAAGTCGCTTACCGGGTTAGGATACATGTTTATAGCGTTTAGTGCCGTAGAGAAATTAACCTTCCTGATGTCGGTCTGGGTTTTATGACCATCGTAGTCTACCTGCTGCAGGGAATAAAAATTAATACCCTTTACCGGATGCTCATCATAATAAACAAAATTCTTTTCTACACCGGAATTACCTGTGCCGGCCACCTTGCCTATTTCAGTAAAGCGGCTTCCATCTGTGGAATGAAGAACAATAAATTCTTTATTATTAATTTCTGTAGCGGTACTCCATTTTAACTCCGCCTGATTGCCTTTTGCCTGGGCAGTAAAACTAACCAGGGTAACCGGTAGTACCAGGATTTGATGTTCGTAAGCCCCCATATCTATAGTGCCGGAAACTATGCGTGGATTGCCGTCCAGATCAGTAGTAGCTGTTGTTAAGGTA
>DATCWN010000524.1:0-5897 GCA_036566285.1 Hanamia sp. | reverse complement strand
TGTGAAAACGGTTGTTGCGCACCAAAGTATGATGAACGCGCCAGCATAAAAACAGTCCCACTTTATTGTGATGGCTGTTCGTGTTTTCGATAACCGATTTAGGTGAGCCGGATCCGGGATGCATACCCATTCCTGCACAACCGCTGATTTCAGAATTCCGAACGGTAACATTTTCTGTTATTTGCCATGTGATGCCTTCCCCGTTGACATCCTTTACATGAAGCCCTTCAACAGTAACATTGGCGGATTTAATAATTACCACACCGCCGCCATTGCATCCATCCAGTGGGTAATTCTTTTCTTTATTTCCGTCAACGGTAAAATCACCAATATATACATTGTCCGCACCATGTACTGAAACACACGATCCTCCATTGGTAACCATCCCATCCAGGTGAGCTTCATAATCCCTGATAAGGTGTGTATCGAAATAAAGTGTATCCTTAACAATATCGGTAATAACGGCAGTGCTCACATCCCAGCATTCTGCATAGGGCTTATTAGTTACCTGGATACTCATCCCCGGCTTGAATCCTGATGCGTCTTCCACTGTTACTCTTAGTTCGCCATAATCCGCATCAATAATAAATTTTGAACGGAATCCATCTATGCGTTTAAGAATAGTTGCGGGCCCCGATCCTATAAGCCTTACATTAGATCGTAAACGAACAGGTGCCATTACCTTAAACAATCCGGCATCCATCTTAACAGTGCCACCCTCCGTGGGCAAAGCGTTTACCGCTATCTGGATAGCCTGATTGGTAAAGCCCGGTACATCTGAACTGGCCCCTCCAACAGTAATTACCGATGCCTGCTTTTTGGGATTGACGAGCGCATCAACCACAAAATGATCATATTGTGAAAAGCCGATAAGGGGTGTAAGAAGGATAATAAAAAATATCTTTTTCATTTAGTATTTTTTAGAAGGGCCGTAATCAAAAATAACCAAACACCCCTATCCATATATCAGATATCGTATTGAAAATGTGTACTTTTTTAACACACCATTTCTGTGTATTTTTAGCGCTAATTTTCAGTCCGTAAAACCTATGTCCTGGTAACGTATGTACGCTTTGGAAATTTTCACTGCACTTTTCGGATCGGCTGATCTGATCTCAAAAACTTCCGGCTGATTTTTATCATACCCTTTCAGTAATGAAACAGGCGCCCATCCCCAATCGTTCCAATTAATTACAAACTCCTGTTCCCTGCTACCATATTTTATAATAACTTTTTCCGGTTTTGAAGATTCATTCAGTGTTAGAAGGCATAATTGCAATGCGCCGCTTTTGTTAATATCCATCTGAATTTTAAGAGGATTATTTAAATCGTGTGCTAAAAACCCTTTTACTTCTTTACCTTCTTTTACTGAGTATTTTAGCTCTGTATCAAAATCTTCAAATATTCCCGGATCAGGCAAAGCGGCTATGTTAGTAGTTTCTGCTTGTGAAGATTGCAAAATATTATTGGAAAAATGGAGGTTGGTTACTGTATTTTCTTCCGTTTCAAACAGGGTATTATTTTTATCAAGCGACCTGCAATAAGCGGCTATAATGTTGTCAGAGTTTCTAAGATGAATCATAGGTGCATTAACTTCTTTTGTTGAAGCCTTTACAGAAAATAATTCGGCATTATTCACCCGGTCTAATGTAATAGCAGGGCGGTGTTCATTTTCAGCCGAATACATTAATACGTTTTGAAGATGCAACTCTTCCACACTTCTGCAGTAAAGGGCGTAGGCCGGAAGTTTACTGAACATCATTGCCGCAGGATAATCAAATTCCTGGAAAGTAACTTTATTATAAGGCATTGATTGCTGCACGTCTTTGTACCTTACTGTATAATTGGAAATGGTTACATTTTTAATCTTTTTGCTATGTAGCCCGATTATGCTGGAAGGCAACTTTGCATTAATTACAGAAACATTGTTTATATAAATGTCCTTAACATCTTCAATTTTACTAACGTACTGGCCACGTTTGTAAGGCCTCAGGCGAATGCCAAGTCTGATGAAAAATGGTGTGGCCACATTATCCATTGTGATATTATCCAACAATATATTTTGCATAATGCCTCCATCAACCATCATTAATTCAATACCTGCATGCCTCGGAATGTCTTTCATCACGCAATTGCTAACAGTGATGTTTTTGAATCCTCCATTTGATTCGGTTCCTGTCTTTACACCCGATCCGCCACTGCTGAAAATAACACAGTTGGTAATGGTAATATTTTCGCAAACCTCATCACTGGTCGCTTTCATCACAATAGCATCATCAGTCGTAGAAAACCTTGAATTGGAAACCTTTACTTTTTGACAAGCATCTATATCAAGACCATCCCTGTTTCCTTCTCCCTTAGTTTCCAACACGATTCCATCTATATTCACCTCGCGGCAAGCCAATAAATGCAATGTCCAGTTAGCAGATTCTAATAATTTTACATCGCGGATGATAACATTTTCGCAATTAACCAGCCTGATCATAAAAGGCCGGAGGTTCTGCGGGCGCACTTCTTCAAAATGGTTCAGTCCATTTCCATAAATGGTTCCGGCACCTGTAATAGAAATATTCTTAGCGCCTTCTGCAAAAATCATGAAATATTTTGCATACAAATCCTTAGTACGCGATTCGTATTTCTGCTTCACCAATGTATAATCTTTATAGTTGGCACTACCCAATAAAGTGGCGCCACTTTGGATGTGAAGTTCAATGTTGTCTTTAAGGATAAGAGAACCTATTTTGTAGGTTCCGGGGGGAATATCCACCACTCCGCCCTTATTGGCATAAGCCTTGTCAATGGCGCTCTGAATGGCACGTGTATCCAATGTAACACCATCGCCCTTTGCACCGAAAGTCTTTACATTATACTGCCCGTATAAGACTATATTGAGAACAAAATATGAAATTACCAGAAGACTTAATTTTTTCATGACGTTTTTTTAATTTGCTGATTACTGTTTTCTATTTTCTATTAAAAATCGGAAGCAGAATAATTATTGTGCTTCCACTCCTTTTGCATTCGATATTTTTTTGCTTTCCGAAACACTTAAGGCTAAAAGCATGATTGCATTTTCATTTCCTTTTGCAGCATCCACCTGTTTCATTTTAATTTCTTTTATCTTTTTCCCTAATCGCTTATTTTCCCATTCAAACGAAAAAAAAGTAAGTGGATTCGCACTATCTTTTGAGCATTCGACAGCACTCGCCTGGTATGCATATTTATTCTGGCTGTATTTCTCTTTCTCTTTTTCGTTATTCATGATTCTCTTTCGCCAGGCTACGTCCATAATATTCAGACCATAGCGCAGGGGAATGGTCTCTACCATTCCATCTTCATACACTACTTCGTACCATCCTAATGGTTCAGCAGTATCATCAAAATTGTAAATCGTCCCGTAAGCCTTCTTATTCAGAGCCTCTTTTGCGCAAGCATGCAAAAACAGGATGCTGTTTACATCTTTATTTACGGGAATAGCACTTACAGATTTCGTATCCTTATTGTCCACCATTACCACATTCCTATCTCCGGAACCAGCAATCGCGAATTGTATATTCCCCTTTTTAATTTCTCCTGACAACAAATTGCCATTATTGAAACCAGCTATTTTTTTATCTAAAGAAGCATTGTAAAAAGAGGATAAATTAATGGGAGTAATGGTAGTCTTCTCATCGGCAGAAATCATTTTTCCACTCATGTTTTTATAAATCCCGGCGATAAGAGGTTCTATGGTAAAAGCAAGTTTATCAGCCGGCAAATAGTGTTTTGACCACAACAAATTGGCACTTCCTAAAAAATCGAATAGCTGATCTTTTCCAAAATTCATTTCGGTGGTTCCTGCCCACGATGATGGCGCTCCTCCTAATAATTTTTTTACATTCCTTCTCTCACTCCAATCATTTATGTCCGCACGCAGATTGCCATATACCTGTTGAAAACCAAAATCGGATACTTGCTTATCATTATTGATATCGTTCCAAAACCAATTGAATATTAAAATATCTTTTGGAATTAGTTTCATCACTTGTTCTGGCTTTAAAGCACCGGGAATTTTATAGGTATATCCTGTTGAGCTTTTCCAGGTTTGATGATCCTTTTCTGTAACAGATTCCAATAAGTGATCACCCCAAATTGCTGTTTTAATTCCCTTTGCCGCGAGGTATCCGTGAATTTTTACAAGGTCGTCTGCAAACAATTTTCCATAATCTTTTCCTTTGCACAATGCGCACAAATCCTTTTCCATCCTCCATTCATCGTGCCCTACATGAATCATAGCCGGACGAATCACTTCAATATATTCATCCAGTACATCGAAGTAAAGTTTATAGCTTCCGGGTTTTAAAGGACAGTAGGTGTCAGGGTATTCCTGGTTCATATTTTCTGCAAGTTCTTCATGTCCTGCAAGTAAATAATAAGCATGTGTCAAGGATGGTAATTCCGGGATTACTTCGATACCAAATTTCCGCATATAACTTACCAGGTCGGCCACTTCTTCCTTTTCCAAAATCTGCCCATCGGCATTATCCTGGTGCGATGAATTCTGGTATTCCTTATGAATGCCGGGAGGGCGATCCAACCTGCTGTTCTTTAAATGCTTCGCAAATTCCACCGCACCTATATTCAGCTCAGGATGTTTATCTAATCTCATATTTGCATTCAATTCCAGGATTATTTTGTTGTACTTATACAACACAACAAAATCTTTAATAAACCTTTTGAAAAAAGCGATATTTTCTTTTCCGGGCAGGTAAAGTTTAATTCCCCTGAAGGGATAAACAGGCGCATCTTTAATAACAAGATGGGGTATAAAAAGTTCTCCCTTTTCTTTATAAATCACCTGGCGCAGCGACTGCAATCCCAGCAATGCTCCTTCATTATTATTTGCCGCTACCACCACATTTTCCGCGGATACTGATATAATATAACCTTCCTTACCTAAGTTCTTCAACTCTGAAAGCAAGCCATTTTTTTCTAAAAAACTTCTTACCGAAGTGTTGGCAATAGTGCCTATTACTATCAACTTATTTTTACCGGCAGGCAATTGTTTCCCTGAAATTTTTACCGACAAAGCATATTTATCAACCAATTCATTTTGAAACAATCTTGCTATAAATTCATCTTGTTTATTTTCCGGTTTCGATAATAAAATATAAGCAGATGAATCTATCGCAAACCTGCCTTCCTTCAACTGCACATTCTGAGGAACAGGAAAAATCAGCGGTTTATTTTGTCCAAAAGAAACATCGCTGAACAATAAAAGTTTGAATGAAAAAAGTAAAAACAATACTCCATATCGGTTTGTTTTCCTCATAAAATAACGGGTTGAGTTTATCATATTCTATCCTGTTTTAGTTTTTGATATACATGCTATCGGTTAGTGAATGCATAAATGCGATAATATCCCCCACCTCGGAGCTATCTAAGTCTAATGGCTTGGGAGAGAGGGTTTGCACCGGTACTTCCAACCCTAAACCAATGCCACCGCCTTTGTTATAAAATTCAAGTACTTCCTCGAGAGTAGAAAATTCGCCATTGTGCATATAGGGGAAAGTTTTTTCTACATTACGTACTGTGGGAGTTTTAAAAGCACGCATGTAATACGGAATTGGGTATTTAGAAAAACGGCCACTGTCAGCATCTAACAAGGGTTTTTCAAAATCCGTATTCTTTGTAGTTCCCAATACTTCCACATCGGTTTTATTAAATAAAGGAGGAATGGTGCCGTTAAAGACAGGCGCAAAATGGCAGGTACCACATTGAGCCTTTCCCATAAACAAATTAAATCCCCTGATTTGCTTTTCGGTAAGCGCCTTGTTATTCCCTTGTATATACTGGTCGAAGGATGAATTAAAAGGTGACAATGTTTTTAAAAAAGCCGCAATCGAAAGAGTAAGGTT
>DATCWN010000327.1:0-5128 GCA_036566285.1 Hanamia sp. | reverse complement strand
CTTTTCAGTTTGCTCACAGGATGGAGCAGGATGATGGTATGTAATGCTTTCAATAGTTTTATCCAATCACGTATTTCCCAGGTGATTCAAAATATAATACCACATGCTTAAAAAATCCTTTTTATTGCCCTTTTTGTTGTTAGGCTTATATACAGGCCTTTACGCACAGCCTCTGTTACAGACGGGTGGTGGCCCCATGCCTGGCGAATGGATTGATAAAGATACCCATCATAAAATGATCAGATTGGCAGATAGCGGGAGAAGTAATCTGAGCTTTTATTTTCACAACAATCCTTTCGTAAAAGATAAGATGATTTTTTACAGTAGTGAGAAACAAAACACTGATAACATCAAAAAACAGGAAACTTATAACAGCAATACAAGAGACAGGCAGCTATACACTATTGACCTCAAAACCTTACAGACGGAACGTCTTACCCATCAATCATCTCCGATGAAAGGGGAGATCGTGTCTGCCAAAAGGAATGAAGTATTTTACCAGATTGCCGACACCGTTTTTGCTACCAATATCACTACCAAAAAAGAACGGAAGGTTTTTGTTTTTCCTCCCGATTTCAGGGGGGATATTACTTCTATCAATGCGGATGGCACTTTGCTGGGTGGTGCCAGGTCTCTCGACGCAGAAAAGACCATATTCAGGAACAATCCCAACAAAAGCGATTACTTCAATAAAATTTTTGAGGCAAAGCTGATGCGCACGCTTTTTACCATTAATATTAAAACCCAAAAACTGGATAAATTATTTTCCGACACAGCGTGGCTCAACCATGTTCAGTTTTCTACCACAGATCCTGACCTGATGATGTTTTGCCATGAAGGCCCCTGGCATAAGGTGGACAGAATATGGACGATCAATGTGAAAACAAAAAAAATTACTAAAGTACATACCCGCACCATGGATATGGAAATTGCAGGACACGAATGGTTTTCAAAAGATGGCAAAACGATTTGGTTCGATCTGCAGCAGCCACGCGGCGCTACTTTCTTTGTGGGGGGATATGATATAGCCACCGGCAAAGAAAAAAAATATCAATTGCATCGTGATGAATGGTCGGTACATTTTACCTCTTCGCCTGATGAGAAGGTATTTGCGGGCGATGGAGGCGATCCTAATGCAGTAGCAAAAGCAAAAGATGGCAAGTGGATTTATTTGTTTACTCCCCAGGGAGATAAGCTGGTTTCTGAAAAGCTGGTGAACATGATCCACCATAAATACAAGCTGGAACCCAATGTTCATTTTAGCCCTGATGGTAAATGGATCATCTTTAGAGCCAATTTTGAAGGATCAGAAAACATCTACGCGGTTGAAATAAAGAGGTCATAATACCTATTTGATAAGTATGGAAAAAAGCGTGCAAAAGACACAGCGATCATTGTATTGGTAAACTGATATTATCTTACATCTTAAATATCCTGAAAAAACAATTAAACCAAAATTATTTGTATTTATTATGAAAAAACTATTATCCATTACCCTGTTTTTATTTATTGGTATTGCAGCCTCTGCACAAATAAAATGGCCGGCCATAACACAGCAGGCAAAGCCCTGGGCACGATGGTGGTGGGAGGGAAGTGCGGTTAATAAAAAAGACCTGACTGCCAATCTCCAGGATTATCATAATGCGGGTTTGGGGGGCATGGAAATCACGCCGATATATGGGATTCACGGTTATGAAAAGCAGTTCATCAATTTTTTGTCGCCACAGTGGATGCAGATGCTGGATCATACTTTGAAGGAAGCAAAACGGATAGGCATTGGTATTGACCTCGCTAATGGTACGGGCTGGCCTTTTGGCGGTCCGGCCATTACGGATAAGGATGCCAGCAAAACCATTTATCATAAAACCTATTCCCTAAACGAAGGAGAGGAATTAAAAGAACCGGTGGTTTATAAAGTAGAAGGATTTGTAAGAACGGCTAATGCTGATCAAAAATTACCTGATATTAAGAAGATTAATCCGGTCATTGCGAAGAATAAAAATCTTCAGGAGCTGGCGCTGGATCAGGTTGTTTTTCCGGCTTCCCTTCCGGCCCAATTAGTAATGGCTTATAATGATAAAGGAAAGTCTATCAACCTGACCAATAAAGTGGATGCGCAGGGAAAGCTGAACTGGAAAGCGACTGATGGTAAATGGGTAGTGTATGCACTCTTCCAGGGCTTGCACGGGAAAATGGTGGAGCGTGCGGCGCCGGGTGGGGAAGGATACGCCATAGATCATTTTTCTGCAGGAGCCATACGTCATTATTTTAAAAACTTTGATGAGGCATTTAAAGGCCATGATATTTCGTACATCAGGGCCTTATTCAACGATAGTTACGAAGTGGATGATGCGAGAGGGCAATCCAACTGGACACCCGGTTTTCTTGCTGAATTTAAAAAAAGAAGAGGGTATGATTTGCAGAATTATCTTCCTGCCCTTTTTCAAAAAGCAGGTGCGGATACGAACCGTCGTGTGATTTATGATTACCGCACTACCATCGGCGAATTAATTCTCGAAGACTTTACACAGGAATGGAAAAAATGGGGAACTACAAAGGGCGCTGTTATCCGGAATCAATCTCATGGCTCGCCCGGCAATTTATTAGACCTGTATGGAGCGGTTGATATTCCTGAAACAGAAGGTGATGATGTGCTGCGTTATAAGTTCGCTACCTCCGTTTCCAATGTAATGGGTAAGCCTCTTACTTCATCAGAATCAGCCACATGGCTGAATGAACATTTTCTTTCTTCGTGGGGGGATGTAAAAAAGGCCATTGATCTTTATTGGCTGGGTGGCGTGAATCATATTTTTTATCATGGGGTTTCTTACTCTCCTAAAGCGGAACAATGGCCCGGGTGGCTGTTTTATGCGGCTGTACATTTTCAGCAGACCAATCCGCAATGGAAGGATTTTCATACACTGAATGAATACATTGCCCGTACACAAGCTTTTTTGCAATCGGGTAAACCTGATAATGATGTGCTGGTGTATTATCCGTTAGCGGATCGTTATTCCGATCCGGGAAGAGCCTTGCTGCAGCACTTTGATGGCATGGAAAAAGAGTTTGGGGGAACCGATTTTGCAAAAGTGTCTGAATGGATGGAAAAGCATGATTATTCTTTTGATTTCTTTTCGGATAAACAATTACAAAACATTTCCGGCACAGGAAATTTGTTGATCACAGGCGGTAATCAATACCAGACCATTTTACTCCCGGCCAATGAATACATCTCTGAAAAATCATTCCAAAAGATCTTTGATCTTGCTAAAAAGGGAGCTACGATTCTTGTGTATAAAAATCTTCCTAAAGATGTTCCGGGGTTTTACAAATTGAATGAACGCCGGGCAAGCTATCGGAACTTGATAAGTCAATTGCAATTTACCAATCATGCAGGAATCCAAAAAGCATCCATTGGCAAAGGTTCTTTTTTAGTGGGTGATAATCTGGAAGAACTATTAAAAACAGGCGGTATCAAACAGGAAGCTTTTTATAAAAGCGGCCTGCAATTTATCAGGAGAAAGAATACAGACGGCGCTACTTATTTTGTTAACAACAGAAGCGATAAAGAAGTGAATGGATGGGTGCCTTTCAATGCCAAAGCTGCCTCTGTAGCTATGTTTGATGCCATGAATGCAAAAAGCGGTTTAGCCGACTGGAGAAAAAATGAAAATGGAATGATAGAAGTGAGGATACAGTTAAAGCCTTTTGAATCCATCATTGTTCAGCTTTTTAATTCAAGGAAAACCGGCGCTCAGTTTCCCTATTTGCATATTGCCGGTGAAGCCGTACCTGTAAAAGGTGAATGGACAATAACCTTCTTAAATGGAGGACCCGTAATTCCTGCAACAGCTAAAGTAACTGACCTTGGTTCGTGGACATCACTGGATGGAGACGACTATAAGAACTTTTCAGGCACCGCAAAATATTCCATTTCATTTCCAAAGCCACAGGGAAAGCATGCTGCATGGCTGCTTGATTTGGGCAAAGTAAATGAGACAGCAGAAGTGGTATTAAATGGTAAAAAAATAGCCACGCTTATTGGCCCCAATTTTACAGTTGCCATTCCTTCAGCCGGTATGAAAGAGAAGAATACACTGGAAATCATTGTGGCCAACCTGATGGCCAACCGGATTGCCTACATGGACAAGAATCATATTTTGTGGAAGAAATTTTATAACACCAACATGCCTGCGAGAAAAAGAGAGAATAGTAAGAATGGTTTGTTTGATGCGTCTCAATGGGAGCCACTGCCATCGGGTTTGTTGGGGCCGGTAACTATTACTGCGCTTAGTTTGTATTAAAGGTTGCCAACCTTCAGAAGGTTGGCAACCTTGCGACATTTAGACCCTTAAAATAATCTCTTATGTTTGTATTAAAGATTGCCAACCTTTCAGAAGGTTGGCAACCTTGCGACATTTAGAAATACACCCAAATTAGACCCTTAAAACAATCTCTTATGTATAAAAAAATAATCTACCTTCTGTTGCTTATTATCATCAGCAGCAACCAAACCATGGCGCAATCCGGCAAAGAAAAAGCGGTTGCCTCAGCAATAACTACTTTGACCAAAGCTATGGTAGATGGTGATAAAGGGATGCTTGAAAAATATACCAGCGATCAGTTGAGCTATGGCCATTCCAGTGGAGTAGTGCAAAATAAAAATGAATTTGTGGAGGCCATCGTAAGCGGCAAATCCGATTTTGTAACGATTGATCTCACAGAGCAAAGCATTGCTGTAAGTGGCAATACCGCCATCGTACGCCACATATTATCAGCGACTACAAACGATAATGGTAAACCAGGTACGGTGAAACTTTCTATTTTATTAGTCTGGCAAAAGCTGCATGGGCAATGGAAACTACTGGCACGCCAGGCTGTAAAAGGGGCCTGATTATTTTAAAAATAAAAAAGCTTTTTTTTAACTGTAAAAATATCAGCACAGTACAGGATAGTTTTAACATTAAATTAATGGAGTTTAGCGTAAGATTTCGCAATGGATGTCAGAAGTAATAAAAGGGAACAAAATGGATTGCTTACATTAATTCTGGCTGCTGCAATAGTTTTTCCGGGATCAGATTACCAACTGCGGATTCTCTTAAAAAAAGAAATTAATTTTTTCGTGCTT
>DATCWN010000325.1:0-3956 GCA_036566285.1 Hanamia sp. | reverse complement strand
TAAAAATGAAATTTTCTACTAAGGTTTCTACAAATAGATTCAAATAAGTCTATAAATATTCAATGCAGCCGATGTATATTTTCTAAATTTTTATTTTCTACAATAAACCCTATAGGCATTTTGGCTTTATTCAAAAATAGTATTGAAAAAAACCGAAGATAAATTTACACGCTTAGTTTAAATGTGCCTCCAATAATTTTTTCCATTGGTGATATAAGCCGTCATACAAAAGAGTATTTGTTGGTTCAAATTTTTGTAAAGGCTTTAAATTGGCAAATGCTTCTTTATAAGATTTATAAATGCCGGCACCAATACCCGCGCCCAGCGCTGCTCCCACACTCCCGTCATTTTCATATAGCTCTACAGCAACGCCGGTGGCATTTACAAATGATTGTATAAAAACATCGCTCAAAAACAAATTGGCTTTGCCCGCACGGATGATGGTGGGATGCAAATTATTCTCCCGCATTATATCCAATCCATAGCGAAATGCAAAAGCGATGCCTTCCTGAACGGCTCTGTAAATATGCGCTTTAGTGTGTTTGTTTAAATCAATATTATTAATGTGCGCATCAATCATTTTGTTTTGCAACATCCGCTCGGAGCCATTACCAAAAGGCAAAATAAATAAACCATCACTTCCTGGTTGTATTGCGGCAGCCTGCTGATCCATTTCTTTATAAGAAAGTCCATCACCACACATTTTATGAACCCAGCTATTCATAATGGCTGCGCCATTAATGCAAAGTAATACCCCAATTCGTTTATCTTCTTCTGTATGATTTACATGAACAAAACTATTTACCCTCGAAAATTTATCAGATAATAATTTATCTGTAACCGCATAAATAACTCCGGAAGTTCCTGCGTTGGCGGCTACTTCGCCGGGTTGAAGCACATTTAATGATAGCGCATTATTAGGCTGGTCTCCGGCTTTATAAGTAACCGGAATATTTTCGTCTATGCATAACTGTTTGGCTATGGCTGGTAGCAATTTTCCGTGCGATGAAAACAAAAAATTGACTTTGGGAATCAATGAATCCTCAAAGCCAAAATACTTCATTACTTCTTCTGAGATTTTTTCTTTTTTAAAATCCCAGAATATCCCTTCGGACAATGCGGAAGAAGTGGTGGTAATTTCTCCGGTTAATTTCATGGCAATAAAATCTCCTGGCAACATTATTTTATCAATCCTTTTATAAACTTCCGGTTCATTCTTTTTTACCCATGCTAATTTGGAAGCAGTAAAATTTCCGGGAGAATTTAAAAGACAAGAGTTGCAAACAATCTCACCGATTTCCTCAAAAGCTTTTTCACCGATTTCAACCGCCCGGCTATCGCACCAGATAATACTGTCTCTTAAAGCTTTTTGATTTTTATCAACCAACACAAGCCCATGCATCTGGTAAGAAATACCAATGGCTGCAATATTTTTCGAATCAAATTTATTAGTGGCATTCAATTTCTGAATCGCCTGAACCGTATGCTCCCACCACATTTCAGGAGATTGCTCGGCCCAGCCTGATTGTAAAGAAGTAATGGCCGTTTCCGTTTCGGGGTATTGGGCGGAGGCAACACATTGCTGCGTAACCGCATCCACAGCAGAAACTTTTATGAAAGAAGTTCCAATATCAATTCCTAATAACAACATGATTTTTTTTGTCTTTTTTAGTTGAAAAAAAATGCAAACTGCATTCAATGCCTGAGTGTGATAACTGCCTTATTTTATTGTTAATAATGTTTCCACTGGTTTTGCCGCTCCCAGGTCAATGCTTCTTTTTGATGGCAAAGATCCTGCAATACTAATTTTTATATTCCCGGAATTTAACCGGCTTTCTCCTTGCTCATTTACCAATTTCATCATCTCCGGTGTAATGGTAAATTTTACTTTTTCAGAAGCTCCCGGAGCCAAATGGATGCGCTTAAACTCTTTTAAAGAATAACGCGGAACATCCTGTCCACCTTTGTGATGTGTTAGGTATAATTGCACCACTTCATCACCGGCAACTTTACCCCTATTCATTACCGTTAGTTCCGCATTTACAGATTCATTTTTAGCGATTTTATTTTTAGATAATTTCAGGTTGCTATAGGTAAAATTGGTATAGCTCAATCCAAAGCCGAATGGATATAAAGCATCTCCTGTAAAATAGCGATACGTCCTGTTTTTCATAGAATACTCATCAAAGGGGGGGAGGTCAGAATCGCTTTTATAAAAGGTTACGGGCAATCTTCCAGCCGGGCTATAATTCCCAAATAAAACATCAGCAACGGCGGTTCCTGCTGCCTGTCCTCCATACCATGCATTGATGATGCCCGGAATATTTTCTTCTTCCCAGGGAATGGCAATGGCGCTGCCGGTCATCATTACAAACACAACCGGTTTTCCTGTTGCGTTCAAGGCTTTCATAAAATCGGTTTGTACAGAGGGCAATGCAATCGTTGTACGGTCTCCACCACTAAACCCCGGTGTATTTACTTTCATTTCTTCTCCTTCAAGCCTTGGAGAAATTCCGCCGACATAAATAATGACGTCCGCATCTTTAATACTGTCAATCAATTTGGAAAAATCCTGTGGTTCGGTTGCAACAAAATCGGTCGCTTTTGAGTAGAACACTTCTGTATTTTTCAATTCATTTTTTATACCCTGCAAAACGGTAGTAACCACGGAAGGATTACCATTATAATTTCCTAATTGGGTATCGGCATTATCCGCATTTGGCCCCAATACCGCAATCTTTTTTATGTGTTTACTAAGAGGCAACAAATTATTTTGCTGCCCGGGCAAGTGTGCATTGCGCAGCAAGACAATAGATTCCCTTGCCATTTTCAACGCATGATTTTTATGTGGCTGGCTTTCCAAAACAGTGATAGGAATTTGTGCATACTTCACCATGGCAACCGGGTCAAACATTCCAAGGCGGAAGCGGATGGTGAATAATCTTTTTACAGATTCATCAATATATTTCTCAGTCAACTTTCCGTTCTTCACGGCTTGTGTTAACGTCTTGTAAGTTTGGTTGCCACACTCTACATCTGTTCCATGCAACACGGCATCGGCCGCCGAACTTTCGGCATCAGGAAATAATTTGTGCGTTTTATAAAAATCATCAATGGCTCCGCAATCAGAGGTAACATACCCGGTGAAATGCCATTGGTTACGCAAAATATCTATCATCAGTTTATCACTGCCACAACAGGGTTGTCCTGCATAAGCATTATAAGCACACATCACACCGGCTACATTTGCATTTACAACAAGATCTTTGAATGCAGGTAAATAGGTTTCCCAGAGATCACGATTGGTGACATTTACATCAAACACATGCCGTGAACTTTCAGGGCCGCTGTGAATGGCATAATGCTTGGCGCAGGCTGCGGCTTTTAAATATTTCGGATCGTTGCCCTGTAAGCCTGCTACAAATGCTTTTGCCAAACTACCCGTGAGAAAAGGATCTTCACCATAAGTTTCCTGTCCGCGACCCCACCGTGGATCACGAAAAATATTGATGTTAGGTGTCCAGTAAGTAAGTCCTAAATACCTTCTGCGGTCATTATTGCGATTGCTTTCATTATAAATAGCACGCCCTTCTTCTGAAGTAAAATCTCCCATTATTTTCATAGAGTTCACATCAAAGGTTGCCGCCATTCCTATTGCCTGCGGGTAGGAGGTTACATGAAACGGAGTTCTTGCCACGCCGTGCAGGCATTCATTCCACCAGTCGTAGGCAGGAATATTCAAACGATCAATGGCGGGTGCTGAATTGAGCATCTGCCCTACCTTTTCTTCTAAAGTAAGTTTAGACACAAGATCATTTACACGTGCTTCAATGGATAACGATGGATTTAAATAATCAGCAGTTTGTGATTGTCCATGATTATTGAAAAAGAAAGTACAGGATACAATTAGAAAAATAATTTTTTTCATAGGACTAAGTTTTAGAGATTATGAAAAT
>DATCWN010000220.1:0-15722 GCA_036566285.1 Hanamia sp. | reverse complement strand
TAGCTTAACTTTCTTATTTCCTGTTTCTTATTTTTTATTTCTTCCTCAGCGTTTTCTTTTCTTTTTTCTTTTTTCAACAGGAACTTTATCCGTATTGACCACTTTAAGTGAAGAAGTATCTAATGCTACAACGTTTCCTTTCAAAACTTTTTCAATGTCGCTAATATATTTCTGTTTTAAAATCAGCGTATGTTCTATAGAATCGGCCTTCACTTTCAACGCTTCGTATTCTTTCGCTCTTCCTGCCTCTCCATATCCGGGTATATAAAACTTTAATGGCGTAAACGCAATGAGGCCAATAGTAAGGCCTACCAACATTACAAACAATGCGCTTAAGGTAACATACACACTCCATCTGTTCATCTTAAAAGCAACTACTTCTTCAAAAGTATCCTCATTTATTACTACCAGCCTGTAGTGGTTTTTCAATCGCTTCAAAGAGGTATTGCCACCCGTTACTGCCATGATATTATTTTATGTTGTTAAAAATAATACACCCTTTGTATTTATTGGCATATTACCTTAAAATAACCGTATTTTTAAAATATTTTTGCGCAAAGAAAGTTCTTATTGTACAAAGAACTTTTTTTGCTTATTGTTGTGTGTAAAAATTTGATATTCATGAACCGCCGGATCTTAAAATATATTCCAGCCCTGTTGTTTTTCTGTTTTCTGTTGCCGGAGGTTTATGCACAAGCAGGTAAAATTACCTTCGATCTGCAAAAAGACAAACCCGAAAAGTTTAAAAACAAAACCCTTAAGTCTGAAAAAACCGGCGAAAAAAAATTCACCCTGCCCCGAAGATTTGTTCAAAATACAGTCAGCCATTATAATTACTTTTTTAATGCCAACAATAAAATTAATTCTGTAATTGAAAGAGCCAGAATGGCAAACAAAGATGACTATTCCAAGCTATTGCCATTTTATAGTTATTCACTTGCCAACACGGCTTCGCAAAGCAGTGAACTCGATTCGGTAATTCTTAAAGCCACTGCCGGCATTTTACTCCACGACCTTCGCAGCGATTGGGTAGATAATTTATACCTGTTGATAGGAAAGGCTTATTACCTGCGCAACGATTTTGATTCTGCGGCCATGACTTTTCAATTTATCAACTACAATCTTTTTCCAAGAAAAAAGAAATCCGAAGACGACCAGTTGATTGTAGGCTCCAGTGATTACGCATCCAACAAAGGCATCAGCATATCAAGCAAGGAAGACCGAAACCTTATTGACAAAGCATTTACACGCCCTCCCAGCCGCAACGACGCGCTGGTGTGGCAGATAAGGACATACATTGATATGGAAGAATTTTCTGACGCTGCCGGCCTGATTAATACGCTTAAAAATGATGCGCTGTTTCCAGAAAGACTTAATGCTTCTCTTGAAGAAATGCAGGGCTACTGGTTTTTTAAACAAAAAATGTATGACAGCGCCGTTACGCACATAGAAAAAGCGCTCCCCACTGCGATAGACATTGCAGACAAAGCACGCCGTGAATATTTACTGGCGCAACTTTATGAAATGGAGGGCAGGCAGGATACCGCTTCGGATTATTATGATAAAGCCATAAGGCATACCACCGATCCGTTAATGGATATTTATGCCAATCTCAACAAAGCAAAAATGCTGAAAGGCAATGGTCCTGATGAAATAGCAAAGAGCATCAACACACTTTTGCGCATGGCAAAAAAAGATAAGTTTGAACTTTATCGCGATATTATATTTTATTCGGCTGCGCAGCTTGCCTTAGAAATTCCCGACACCACAGCCGCCATTTCATTTTATAAAAGAAGTGTTTTTTTTAATGAAAACAACTTGTCATTTAAAAACAAATCCTTTCTGACACTGGCCGAAATAAGCTATCAACAAAAGAATTATAAAAATGCGTACGCCTTTTATGACAGCCTGCAATTGCCCGATTCAACGCTAAGCGATATAACAGCGATCATACAAAAAAAGAATGCACTGGCGCAAATTGTAAAGCACATTAATATTATTGAAAGAGAGGACAGCCTTCAATCCATAGCCGCATTATCCGTAGCAGACAGGGATGACTTCTTAAAAAAATTATCAAAAAAATTAAAAAAAGAACGTGGGGTAAATGATGAAGAGGTTGCGTATGGCAATGCCGCTTCCACTTATTTTGATACAAAGAATCAGCCACAGGACATTTTTTCAACTAACGAAACCAAAGGCGATTGGTATTTTTATAATGCCTCAGTAAAAACAAAAGGCTATAATGAATTTAAAAGGGTTTGGGGCAAAAGACAAAATGTAGATAACTGGCGAAGAGTTTCCAGCGGAGATCAAAATTTAGTTTCCAACCCAAGAGAACGAAACATTCAAAAAAACACTTTGCTTACCGGCGATATTGATCCGCTGGCACCCGCTGATAGCACCAATATTTCCGACTCGGGCAATGAATTGGAAAATATTAATTTTCAACAGGACATTTCCGTGGAAGGGTTGCTGGCCAATGTACCTTTAACAAAACCGTTGATGGATTCATCTAACCGCAAAGTGGCTATTTCATTATTCCAGCTTGGAAAAAATTATCAAAATCTTTTGGAAGATTATAGTGCCGCCATAGAAGCGTACGAAAACTCCCTCAATCGTTTTCCTGATAGCTTATACAATGGTGAGCTTTATATGAATCTTTCTTATTGCTATAATAAAATTGGCAATTTGGCAAAGGCAGATTTTTACAAAAATCTTTTGTTGAAAAAGTTTGCCGACTCAAAATTCACACAATACGTTTTGCATCCTGAAAGATTCAATCCTTCAAAGAAAGATACCGCAGCGGGTAGGCGTTACGATGACATCTACAAATTGTTTATTGAAGGGAATTTCGACCAGGCTATAAAAGAAAAACAAACAGCGGATAGTTTATACGGCAACAATTACTGGAGCCCGCAGTTGCTTTATATTGAGTCGGTTTATTATATCCGGGAACACCAGGATAGCGCCGCCATAAACATTTTGAACCAGGTGCTTACTCAATATCCTACCTCACCATTAAGAGAAA
This sequence comes from Hanamia sp., assembly GCA_036566285.1. Taxonomy (GTDB): domain Bacteria; phylum Bacteroidota; class Bacteroidia; order Chitinophagales; family Chitinophagaceae; genus Ginsengibacter. Next base: position 12,694 of record DATCWN010000220.1, on the reverse strand, counting down.
AAGCGGCCACGATGATAGATGTTTTAAGCAGAAGAGACAGCATCGAAAATTATTTAACCAATTTGCAAATAGAAAGAGCGAAGGAAGATTCACAGGTCGTTGTTTTTGATGATACGAAAGTCAGCCGGAATGTGCAGTTACCAACAGACAATAACAATATTCAGCCAACAGTTGCGCCGGTAACTCCTGAAAAAGCAGTGATAAATCCGGAGAAAAAATTGCCACCGCCGGTTAGTAATGCCACATTTAATTTTGATCCAAACGTGCCGCAAAACGTAGTGATTGTGCTTAATAAAGTAGATCCGGTTTACAGCAGTGAAGCAAGAAGCGCCTTTGTGAGATACAACCGCGAAAAATTTAATTCGCTGAATTTACAAATCGTAAAAGATACATTGGATAAAGACAGAACTCTTTTAATTTTCTCTGAATTTTTAAATGCGGATGCGGCTATCGCTTATCGTGAAAGAATAAAAAAAGATGCGGCCTCAGAAATATCATGGCTGCCCGCTGATAAATATTCTTTCTACATTATTTCCAATACCAATCTTGAACTTTTAAAAGAAAATAAAAAACTACAGGACTATATAGATCTATTAAATGAAAAATACCCCGGAAAATTTTAAATGATGATCTTTCACACACAGGTTCATTCAAAATAAAATTTCTGTTATAAAGAAAACAAAATGCAAAGTCAGAATAAAAATAGAAAACAAAGCAAAAGCATAAAACCAAGCGTAAAACTATTATGGGCAATCGTAGGAATTGGATTCGCCCTGTTCACCCTCATACTTGCCGGTGCCAATTTTGGATTATTTGGGAAGCTTCCTTCCTTACAGGAATTAGAAAATCCGCAAGCCAACCTGGCCACAGAGATTTATGCCAATGATGGCTCCACGCTTATGGGAAAAATTTATGCGGAAAACAGGGTTTCGGTAGATTACAAAGACATTTCAACAAGCGTGATAGACGCATTAATTTCTACAGAAGACATCAGGTTTTATGAACATTCCGGAATTGATCCGGTAGCGTTAGGCCGTGCCATTAAAGGGCTTGGCAACCAGGGCGGCGGTAGTACCATTACACAGCAGCTTGCCAAAAACATTTTGGGCCAGGGACGCGGCTCCGTGGTAAGAAGAGGAATAGATAAAATAAAAGAATGGATCGTGGCGCTCAAGCTTGAAAAGAATTTTACCAAACAGGAAATTATCGCTTTGTACCTCAACAGAGTTTCATGGTTGAATGTGTATGGCATTAGAAATGCGGCCCGTGTTTATTTTCAAAAAGAACCTTCAGAACTCACTACCGATGAATCGGCATTATTAGTAGGAATGCTTAGCGGTCCGGGACAATACGATCCGGTAAGGCACCCGGATGCTGCACTGGCAAGAAGAAATTTAGTAATGGACAGAATGGTTACCAACAATGTTTTAACCGCTTCCCAGGCGGAAATGCTCAAAAAAAGATCTTTAGGAATCAAGTATAAAAAACTGGATGAAAATATGGGAATCGCCCCTTATTTCCGTACCGTATTAACCAAAAAATTACTTGACTGGTGCAAAACACATACGGATGCAAAGACAGGAAATAATTATGATCTCTATCGCGATGGTTTAAAAATATATACCACCATAGACCCTAAAATGCAATTGTATGCAGAAGAAGCCGTGGTAAAGCATATGACCACCATGCAAAAAACTTTTAACCGTCAGTTGGGTAAAAATGTATGGAAGGGACAGGAAGAAATCCTTAACAGGGCTATGAAAGAGAGCGACCGCTGGAAATATATGAAGGAAGAAGGCCTCACAGATTCAGAAATTAAAAAAGCGTTTACGGTGCCCGTCAGTATGAAAGTATTTGCATGGAATAAAAAACGGGAAACCGATACCGTGATGGCTCCTCTTGATTCCATCAAATATTTTAAACAAATGATGCAGACTGCTTTTTGCGCTATAGATCCTATAACCGGCGAAGTGAAAGCATGGGTAGGCGGCATAGATTTTAAATGGTTTAAGTATGATCATGTTACTACCAACAGGCAGGTAGGCTCCACTTTTAAACCCATACTATATACACTCGCCATCACAGATGCAGGGCTTACGCCCGATAGTTATATAGGAGGCAAATCAATTACCCTCGCCAACAAAACCATTACGGGTGGCGGAGGAACGATGGCTTATTGCCTTGCCAAATCAATTAATGTGGCGGCTTACGATCTCATGAGCCGCATCGGACCTAAGAAAACTGCCGAGTTCGCGCATCTCTGCGGTATCAAAAGTAACATTCCGGTAGTACCTTCTATTGCATTAGGCTCCGCAGATATTCAACTGATAGAAATGCTGAGAGCGTACACCATGTTTCCCAACCGCGGCTTTAATACAGAACCCGTTTATCTCAATCGAATAGAAGACAGAAATGGGAATGTGTTACAAACCTTCCAGGCAGAATCCAAACAAGTGATCAGCGAAGTGGATGCTTATACCATGTATAGAATGATGCAAGGAGTGGTTGACTTTGGAACCGGGCATGCCATGCGCGACCGGTTCAATATTCAAAGCCAGATGGGAGGCAAAACCGGAACCACCAATGACAATACAGACGGATGGTTTATCGGCTACACACCTCAGCTTCTTGCCGGCGTGTGGGTAGGTTGCGATGATCCTTTTTTAAGAATAAGGCAGACGTATGGCGGTAATGAAATGGCCATGCCGGAGTTCGCGTATTTTATGCAAAAAGTTTACGCCAATAAAGATTTAGGAATTGATCCCAAGGCGGAATTTGAAAAACCTTCTCAACTTAATAATGACCCTATTTATGCGGATCAAAACTTTGCTTCTATAGTTCAGCAGGGACAAGGAAATGATTTTTCGGAAGACCAGGGAAATGGTGATGCGGGAGATTACGCAGCACCCACTGATGTGCCTGTTGAATCTGATTTTGGCAAAGGAAATACTACCAATAATGAAGAAGAGAAAAAACCAATTGGTCCTGTAAATTATATGCCCAAAAAAGATACTTCTAAAACATCGGTGAAAAATACGGATAAGAACAGGAACGAGCCGGCCAATAAAAAGCCCATACCGAAAGCCGTGATGCCGAAAAGTGATTATTAATTATTGGAATAGTAAAAGTAAACTGCAAAAATCAAAACAATAACCAGGATTATTGCTACGCCAATTATAAATCCCTTCAGTTCTTTCCTTAAAGGAGGCATACCTGCTTTGCGGAGTTCAGGTGGTTCCGCATATTGGTAATCATCTTCATTTTCATTATCGTGTTCTTTCATTTTAAATTATTTACTAAAAATTTTCAATAAATAACTATGCCAGAAAAACCATTTAAATAATAGGGAAAACTGATCGCATAACCTTCTTATATTTATCGCATTATTTTTACGTAAAAATTTTTTTTCAAAAAATTCGCAGATGAAAACAAAAATTCTAAAAATTTCATTTCTATTATTATTGATATCCGGTAGTATCAGTTTGGTTTATGCCTGGGGTTCCTGGGGACATAAGCACATTAGCCGCGCTGCTGTTTTTGCATTGCCTGAAAGTATGCGATCATTCTATTACAATCATATTGACTTCATCACAGAAAGCGCGGTAGTACCGGATTTGAGAAAATACGTTATCAATGATAAAAATGAAGGACCACGCCATTTTGTTGATATTGAAGACTTTGGGAATATTCCATTGGATGCTTTTCCTAAAACTACCAAAGAAGCTTATGCGAAATACGACAGTACTTTTTTAAACAAAACCGGGTACCTCCCCTGGTACATTCAAAACCTTACTGAAAAATTAACGCAGGCATTCAAGAAAAAAAATAAATCCGAAATACTTTTTATTTCTGCAGAACTATCTCATTATGTGGCCGATGCGCACATGCCTTTGCACACCTCTTCCAATTATGACGGGCAAAAAACCAATCAAAAAGGAGTACACGCTTTGTGGGAATCCATGCTTCCGCAAATGTTTGGCGAAGCCTATAATTTTAAAACAGAACCGGCAAAATACATCAGTGATATTTCGATAGAATCCTGGAAGATCATTGCTCAATCTCATTCTTTGGTGGATACGCTTTTGGCCATAGAAAAAAAAGTGAGAAATAATTTTACCCCGGAAAATATGTATAAGAAAGATGACGCAGGCAAAACGGTTATGTTTTATAATTCACCCGTGTTCTCTGATGAATACGCTAAACAATTTCATACGGAATTAAATGGAATGGTGGAGCAACAATTGAGGCTATCTATTTACAACGTAGCATGCTTTTGGTACACCGCATGGGTCAACGGCGGCAGCCCGGATCTTACGGCAATGGACGATCCTAAACTCACCAAACAAAACCGTAAGAATTACAAACGGGAATTGAAGGCGTGGAATAATGGCAAGGTGCTAAATCTTTCACTTGAAAGAGAATAAATACCTTGGTAAAATTTGTGGATATTTAAAGCGGGAATTAAAACATCAAAGCTAACGCTAAGAACAGAAAATGTTTTTTTAAATAAGACATAACATTGCCTGCACAAGACAATTAAAAAATACCTCAAAGATATCTCAAGGGATTGCGCCGTGAATTCTTAATGTAATTTTTGATGTTCATCCAGAAAGCGAAGAAGAGATAAAATATTACAGGTGAGCCTAGGGTAAGGAAAGAGATATAAATAAAATATCTCCTTATCACAGAAGTGGCGATGCCCATTTTTTCACCAATGGCCGTGCAAACTCCAAACACCTGCCACTCGATAAAGTTTTTTATTTTATACATAGAACAAATTTAAAAACTATTTGCAAGAAATTATAATGAAAATTATTTTTTAAGATGCTTTTATAGCATCATGGAAAAATCTGGGAAATCCATCGGCGAAACCTATCTGTAAAATTCGTTAACTGGTGGCGAAAGATTTAAGTAAATTTGCAAAAACTTTATTTCATCATTTAAAAATTATAAAAGATAAACAATGGTATTTGATCTTGACATGATTAAAAAATTTTATGACGGCTATTCTCAAAAAGTGGAGGCTGCGCGTAAAGTTGTTAATCGCCCGCTTAGTCTTACAGAAAAAATTTTATACACCCATCTTTGGCGTGGCCATGCCGATGAAATATTTGAAAGAGGAAAGGCTTACGTGGACTTCGCACCCGACAGAGTGGCCATGCAGGATGCTACCGCACAAATGGCTTTACTGCAATTTATGCAGTCGGGAAGAACCAAGGTTTCCGTTCCATCCACAGTGCATTGCGACCATTTAATACAGGCGCAGGTGGGCGCTGTTCCTGATTTATCAAGAGCCAAAAATCAGAATAAAGAAGTGTATGATTTCCTTGCTTCCGTCTCCAACAAATATGGAATCGGTTTTTGGAAACCCGGCGCCGGAATTATTCATCAGGTAGTTTTAGAGAATTATTCATTTCCTGGCTGCATGATGATCGGTACAGATTCGCACACGGTAAATGCAGGCGGACTGGGCGCTGTGGCCATTGGTGTGGGAGGTGCAGATGCATGTGATGTAATGGCGGGCTTGCCATGGGAATTAAAATTTCCTAAACTAATCGGAGTAAAATTAACGGGAAAATTAAGTGGCTGGACTTCATCAAAAGATATTATTCTGAAAGTGGCTGGCATCCTTACCGTGAAAGGCGGTACCGGCGCTATACTCGAATATTTCGGAGAAGGCGCTACTTCCTTATCATGCACAGGAAAGGGCACCATTTGTAATATGGGCGCAGAGGTGGGAGCTACTACTTCTATATTTGGTTATGACTTAAAGATGGCGGAATATCTTAAAGGAACAGGAAGAGCCGAAGTAGCCGAACTGGCAGATAAAGTTCATTACGACCTTACAGGAGATAAAGAAGTTTATGAAAACCCTGAAAACTTTTTTGACCAGGTAATTGAAATTAATTTATCAGAATTAGAACCGCATATCAACGGGCCTTTTACACCAGATGCAGCATGGCCTATCTCCAAATTTGCAGAGGCCGTTAGGAAAAATAACTGGCCGGAAGAATTAGAAGTTGGATTGATCGGTTCCTGCACCAACTCTTCTTATGAAGATATTACCCGTGCAGCTTCCATTGCCAAACAAGCCACAGACAATGGTTTAAAAACAAAATCAGAATTTACTATCACACCAGGTTCCGAACAGGTAAGGTTTACTGTGGAAAGAGATGGTTATTTAAATACTTTTGAAAAGATGGGCGGCGTGGTTCTGGCAAATGCCTGCGGCCCATGTATAGGGCAATGGGCAAGGCATACCACCGACCCAAACCGTAAAAATTCCATTCTCACTTCTTACAATAGAAACTTTGCAAAGAGAAATGACGGAAATGCTAATACTCACGCGTTTGTCGCTTCGCCTGAAATAACCACTGCACTGGCGATTGCAGGCTCCCTCACTTTTAATCCGCTTACCGATTACCTCACCAACGATAAAGGTGAAAAAATAAAATTAAAAGAACCGCAGGGAATTGAAATGCCGCTGAAGGGTTTTGCTGTAGAAGATGCAGGATTCCAGGCACCGGCAGAAGATGGGAGTAACATACAAGTTATTGTTTCACCCACATCCGATCGCCTGCAATTATTGGAGCCCTTTGCAGCATGGAAAGAAAATGACCTGAAGAATTTAAAAGTATTAATTAAAGCAAAAGGAAAATGCACCACCGATCATATTTCGATGGCAGGCCCGTGGTTAAAATATCGTGGCCATCTTGATAATATCAGTAACAATCTTTTGATTGGCGCGGTTAATTTCTTTAATGAAAAAACCAACCTGGTTAAAAATCAACTGACCGGAGAATATGGCCCGCTTCCCGAAACTCAACGGGCATATAAAGCAGCAGGCGTGGGCTCTGTAATTGTTGCCGATGAAAATTATGGTGAAGGTTCTTCGCGCGAACATGCGGCTATGGAGCCACGCCATCTTGGTGTAAAAGCAGTTATTGTAAAATCATTCGCACGCATACATGAAACCAATTTAAAGAAACAGGGATTGCTTGGAGTAACATTTGCCAACAAAGAAGATTATGATAAAATATTGGAAGACGATGTAATTGATATTGCCGGAGTAGAAGATTTTAAAGTAGATAAACCATTGGTAGTTCACCTGACGCACAAAGATGGCACAATGGATTCTTTCCTGGTAAACCATACCTACAACGAACAGCAGATAGAATGGTATAAAGCCGGAGGAGCACTAAATATTATCAGGAAGGAGTTTGAAGAGAGTAAAAAATAAATGGAATCTTTTTATAAAAGAGAAAGCGGAACTGTAAACAGAACAGTTTCGCTTTTTCTTTTATTTCAGATCATGGATAAACTTATCCGTCAAACTCACTTTGAAATATTTTAAAAGTTGGTAACTTTAATTCAAACATTTTATTATGGCACCACAATTTCTTATAGATGCTAAAGGCAAAAAGACTGGCGTATTTCTCTCTATGAAAGATTACAAAAAATTAATGGAAGAATTAGAAGAACTGGATGATATAAAAGCCTATGACAAAGCAAAAAAAAAGAATGAAAAAACGATTCCTTTAAGGGACGCCATCAGATTAAGAAAAGAAGAAAAGCTTCTGAATGAATAAGTACACTGTCGTTATAACTCAATCAGTACAAAAGTATCTTAAAAAGCTGCCCAATAAAGTCGCTGATAAGTTAGAGTCCGAAATGATAAACTTAGAAATAAATCCCAGACCATACGGATATATAAAATTAAAAGGAAAGAATGCCTATAGAATAAGGGTAGGGAATTACAGGATTATCTATGAAATTGAAGATAGAATTCTAAAGGTGACAGTTATTGATGCAGGTGACAGAAAAGAGATTTACTGAATAAAATCATTTATGAATCCCATAAAAAGTAAAAAGTTACCAATAAACTGGGTTAAGGATTTATCTTTTAATCAATTGCCCAAAATAGATAATGTAGCTTTTATAAAAGATGAAATCGCTTTCGTTTTAAATGATGGCAGGATTATTTATATCCCTATAAGTTGGAGTAAAAAATTATTAAAAGCCACCGAAAAACAAAGGAGAAATTTTAAGAATAATGGCATCCACGTTTTTTGGGATGATGTGGATGAAATAATCGGCGTAAAAAATATTTTATTTGGAAAGGAATTGTTTTTATAAAATTCAAAAGATGCAAAAGAAAGCGAAATCTACAAAGGTTTCGCTTTTTTTAGATAACAGAACCTCACTAACTTTTTTTTACATGCGAAAGAATAATCCCCGTGGCCACCGCCGCATTCAATGATTCAGCATGGCCAAAACGGGGTATGGTAATTTTTTTAAAAGCCAATTTTAAAAGATCCGAATGAATGCCTTTGGATTCATTTCCTATTAAAATAATTCCTTCCTTTATTTTTTCCATTTCAAAAACAGAAGTGCCCACTAAAGCCGCGGCATAAATATTTATCCTCTTATTTTTTTGAATAAAAGCCATGAGGTCGGTATATAAAATGTTTACCCTCGCTAAACTCCCCATGGTAGCCTGCACCACTTTGGGATTATAACATTCCACGCAATTTTCACTGCAAATAATATTTTCAATCCCAAACCAATCTGCAATCCGGATGAGGGTTCCCATATTTCCGGGGTCCTGAATATCATCAAGCATCAAACTTATTTTACCGGAAAGAACAGGCGCTAAAGATGGCATCTCTTGTTTAAAAACCGCCACTACTTTATTGGGTGTTTTTAGAAGCGATATTCTTTGCAGCCAATGCTCGTCTATTTCAAATACATTTTCAGAAGAAATATTTTTTAATACAATTTCATTTTCTAAAAGCCATTCCTTTTCCGCACAAACTATATCGCACACAAACTTTTTTGATGAAAGAAGTTCGCTAACCACCTTTGGCCCTTCGGCTATAAAAGCCGCTTCTTCATCCCTGAATTTTTTGTGGCTTAAACTTTGAATATATTTGGCAATCTTTTTGGTCAACATGGCGCTAAATTATGAAAGGAATTATCCCCGGTAAAATATCCGTACACTTATTTTTTATTGCATTCATTGCACTTATATTTTTATCCGGTTGTTCCACTTCTAAAAAATATTCGGGCTTTACATTCATACGAAAATATCAAAAAGATATCCCTTTTGTTTTTAAAAATAATATAAGCCTCGCAGCAGAGAACGCCAGCAGTGATGAGAAAGTTACCATCAAATCCAGGTTGAACACGCAAATAGATGATAGCGCCAGGGTGAAGATAAAAGACGTGGCCTTTATTTTACATTACATAACCCGGCCGCCCGTTTTGGACACCAATGCCATTATCCAATCTGCTTCAAACATGCGCACATCGCTTGTAAACATTGGCTATTACAATCCGCAGGTTACTTACTCTTTCGATACGGTTATCCGCAAGAAAGGGGCACAGAAAAGAATCATTACCAATTACCAAGTGGTCTCCGGAAAGCGAACATTGATTGATACATTGGCTTACCTGTTTGACCGCCCCGAACTACAAGATCTGGCTACCTCTACAAAAAAGGAATCTTTATTGCAGGAAAATACCCCGGTTTCAAAAAGTGGCATAACCCAGGAAACCAACCGGCTCGTAAATCTTTACAGGAACAATGGTTATTATAAATTTACTGCCGATGAAATACGGGTTACTGGTGATACTTCTATTGAAGCGCTGACAAGTGTTTCAGAAGATCCGTTTGAGCAACTGCGTTTACTGGCCGAAGCCAATCAAAAAAGAGACAAGCCAACTATCAGGCTGGGATTTCAATTAAACAATTCTCCCGATAGCACCAACCTCGAAAAATATTACATCAACAATATTTATGTGATGCCCGATTATGTGCCCGGCGATCAATACACAGATACTTCATTAAACGAACGTGTTTTTAAAAGTTATACTGCTAAATTTCATGAAAAACGTTTCAGGTATAATTTATTAAGGACTAACCTTTCTATGAAAAAAGGAAATGTATTTCGCCAGGATGATTATTTTAAAACCTCTAATAATTTTTATAAAGTGGGTGTATGGGAAAGCCCCACCATTGATATTATTGAACAAAAAGATACCAACCTTTTGGATATGGTGGTTAAATTAATTCCTTTAAAAAAATATGCTTTTGAAGGGAATATTGAAATGAGCTATTCCGCCCAAAGCAGTACTACCAATCTTTCCTCTGCTTCTGCGGGGAATCTTCTGGGGCTATCGGCAAACTTATCTGTTACTGATAGAAACCTTGCCCAGTCAGCCATACGCATGACCAATTCAATAAAAGTAGGCGTAGAATTCAATACTTCACACAGAAATAGTAGTGGCACTTTTATTAATTCCAATGAAGTAACTTATTCCAATAATTTATTGTTTCCCAAATTCATTTTCCCATTCAGCGTTTACAACCAAAAAAATCTGATTACCAAACAATCTTTTATCAATACCAATATTTCATTGATCAACAGGATAGATTTTTTTAATCAACAAATATTTAATACAGGCTTCGGTTATAATTTTACCAACAGCGAAAAACATTTATGGAGTCTCAAGATTTTTAATTTTGATTACCGCCGCCTGTACAACAGGTCGGCAAGTTTTGATCAAACATTAGCAGAAAATCCTTTCCTGCGTTATTCATTCAACACGGCGCTGGTTATGGGTTCCAGCGTAAGCTACAACCTGGCACACGCGAATCCAAAAAACCCGAAGCTTATCACGAATTTAAAAGTCAATGTAGAAGAGTCCGGATTGATCTGGGGAATTTTAAAACAAGGGAACCGTAATTCGCAAAACGGTAATTTTTTCAATAAATATTTAAAGGAATTTATTAAGGGCGATATAGAATACACTTACACCATCAACCACCCCAAATCGGCCATTGCTTTTCGTGCCTTTGCCGGTGTAGGAATTCCTTTGTCAAAAAGCGATACTACGCTTCCTTTCTTTAAGCAATACTTCGGGGGCGGCCCAAACAGCATGCGCGGATGGCCGGTAAGAGGGATAGGCATAGGTGGTCAGAAGTTGGCGCCCTACCAGATTTCTGGTGTACGTTTCAATGACCGCACAGGAGATATTCAACTGGAAGGAAACACTGAATACCGGTTTAATGTAGCGCCCATGTTTTCCAATGCCATTCTTTTTAAAATGGCTCTTTTTGCTGATGTAGGTAATATCTGGAACTTCAAAAATACCAGGCCCGATGGCCTGCCGGATACCACGCAGTTTCAATTCAAAAATTTGTACAAACAACTGGGCGTGTCATCTGGCGTGGGTTTCAGGTTTGACTTTACTTATTTTTTATTGAGGTTTGATGTTGGATTCAGGTTTAAGAGGCCAAGCGTTTTGCAAGATGATGGCTGGCAAATTCCCGACATTAATTTTAAACATTTATTTGGGTCGGCCACAGAAAATCGTCAATGGCGCTATGAAAATTTTAATGCTACTATTGGAATTGACTATCCTTTTTAAAGATTTCTCTTTAAATATCACTGTTTATTAAAACGATTATTAAATCTTTTATTTCATTTTGAATACTGAAAATATGTGGATACTTTTGATTGAATCCCTTCTATGATTTACTCCTAATCGTCTCCCTCTGTTTACTTGAAAATATTTCGGAATTAGTTACTCATTATTAAGGTGAAAAGCCTTTCTTCAGTTTTGAAGAAAGATCTATGGATACCCCATAACCCCACACAAATAATGTTTAATAAACTATAAGTCCTGCAATTGAAAAACCAATTAATGGGGTTGTTTTACAACCCCATTTCCTGACTATATACTATCCGGATTTTGATTAAAGTATTCATTTTGCTTCCTGCAACAAAAGGCTTTCTTCTTTGCGAAGCGACCTCTCTAAAATAAATGTGGCAAACGGTACCAGCGAGGCAAGGAAAGCTATGAGTGCTTTCTTAAAGCTCCAGTTCAGATTTATTTTTGCACTAACCAATCCGAGCAAATAAAGCATAAAAAGTAATCCATGCACCCAGCCTGTGTATTTGACGGCATCAGGGAATCCTGCAAAATATTTTAAGGGCATGGCAATAAACAAAAGCACGATATAAGAAATTCCTTCGGTAAGGGCTATTAATCTGAAACGCCCGATGGCGGAATTGGAAAATTTCCACATAATTGGATTATTTATTAGGTTAATGATGGTTTGCATTAAGTGATTGCTGCGAAAATAAGGCCGGTACTTCATTCAAAGAAAATATGAAGAAAAATTTAGCATTTCAAGGTATCAGGCGCTTCTTATCCTTTTCATTTCATTAAAAGTAAAAGAGAATACACTGCATATCTCCATTCACAAAAGCTAAATGATTATTGTATGCATTAATTTAAAATTCGCTTATCAAACTGAAACTTCTCTTTGCCAATTATTTTTATCCTTTTAAAATCATGATGATTGGATTGATAAGTTGGTTATAATCTCCTTTAAATTATTTTAGTAAATCTGTGTTGCTGATGAACGCAATACTTTTACTATCCGGCGACCACGATGGCGTATTGATGGAACCCTGTCCTCCATATAAATAAGCGATCACTTTCGGTGTGCCACCATCCACAGGCATCATACGTAAATAAACGTGTTTATAGAAAGGATGATCGTCTGGTTTTATATCTTTCAAAAAAGATAAAAACACAATCCATTTTCCATCAGGCGATACATGCGGGAACCAATTATTGTATTCATCTTTTGTCAATGGCTCCTGCTCACTTCCATCCGTTT
>DATCWN010000189.1:0-4646 GCA_036566285.1 Hanamia sp. | reverse complement strand
TTAAAGCCCTGTCAAATCTAAGGAATATCGCTATCCGTTTATTTCCCAACATACCATTCATTTTCTTCATTAAAACTTTAAAAGCCGAATAAGAACCAAGAATAGTAACAAAGATAAAACGGCATCAAATTTGACTTTCTTCATTTTAAAAGGAATTTCCAAAATACTGAAAAGCATTTACACAAGGAGTTATTAATTACCGGACAGCCTTGATACCGTTTAGTTGTAAATAGTTGTTGTTTATTTAAAAGCCTGTTTAAATTATTTAAAAAACTGAAACCATAACCTAAAGTGTATGAAAGAATTACCCGTTACCGTTAGAAGAGCCATTGAGCTTGTCGGATTGTTTTTTTTAGGGATGATAATTGTAGCAGGTAAGGGAGTCATCATGCCACTGTTCACAGCGGTTTATTTAAGCATCGTATTATTGCCGGCTTACCGTTTTTTTAAGAAAAGAAGATTTCCTGAAACACTTTCTATAGGGTTGGCCTTATTGTTATTATTTATCGGTGCAGCATTTATCGTGTGGTTTTTTTCCTCGCAAATAAGCCGGCTCATTGCAGACCTCCCGCGAATAAAGGAAAATGTAATGTTGCATTTAAATTCTCTTAGCTCGTGGATTGATTCCAAAGCCAATTTTTCAACAGAGAGGCAAATACAACTTATCGATGAGCAAAGCAGCAATCTGCTAAATAATGCGGGAAGTATGCTGACGGGGGCTGCGGCTTCCCTGTCTTCCATTTTCATTTTTGTGGGTTTATTGCCCATTTATATTTTCCTGATTCTTTATTATAGAAACTTGCTCATGCGTTTTATATTTTATTGGTTTCCCAAAAAAGATCATACAAGAGTAGGGGAAGGCTTGCGCGAAACAGAAGGAATTATAAAAAGTTACCTGGTAGGATTGCTGATACAAATATGCTACATAACCATTTTGCTCGGCGGTACTTTAATGATCCTGGGAATAAAACATGCGCTTTTAATTGGTGTCATATTCGCCATACTTAACCTCATACCGTATGTAGGAGCGTTATTGGGTAATGTGATTGGTGTTTTGCTTACCCTTACTTCTTCACAGGAATTAGGCCCCATTTTTACAGTGCTAATCACCATTGCCATTGTACAATTTTTGGATAACAATATTTTAATGCCACGCATTGTTGGTTCAAAAGTAAAGATCAACGCGCTGGCAAGTATAGTGGGTGTCATTATAGGAGGAAGCCTTGCGGGCATAGCGGGCATGTTTTTATCACTGCCCACCATTGCGGTTCTTAAAATTATTTTCGACCGTACGGATAATTTAAAACAGTGGGGTGTTTTGCTTGGCGATGAAGTCCCTAAACAAAGCCCTCTGTATTTATCCATTTTAAAGATTAAAGACAGGAAATTAAGTAAGAATGTAAAACAATAATAGGTTTGTACTTTTTGATTTAAAAAGCTTACAACTCACAAGTGGCGGCTATTTCAGCACATCCAGTAATTGCCACATTTTCCTTCTTGTCGCTGTGCCACTTCCGTTATAGTTGTTAACGATAAAAGCAAAAGCATATTCATCGCCTTGTTTACTTTTTATAAAACCTGTGTAAGAGACCACACCACCAATGGAACCGCTCTTCATTTTGATAGCGTTTATTGTGGGCAAGCCGTTATAAAAAGATGAAAACCAGTTTTGTTTTTTTGCATAGAGAAGCACTTGTACAAGGCTTGTAGTAGTGATGCGGTTACCGGGTGAAAGCCCGCTGCCATCCATTATATTCAGTGCATAAGGTTCTATCCCTTTTTTGCTCCAGAAATTTTTTATCACATTAACGCCACTATCTGTCGAGCCGGATTTTGCAATTTGATAGCCTAGTGTTTTTAAAAATGCCTCCCCATATAAATTAATACTTCTTCTCAAAAACCAAAAACACATACTATCAAGTGCTGGGGAACTGTAGGTAAAAAACGGAGTGGCATCTGTCGTAATAATTTTACCAGAAGGATAATTATTGGCTATCTCTTTTACTGACGTTTTTTTCAAATCCGCCTCCAGGGTTACTGCCAGTTGTTTTGCGGGATGTGGCATGGCCCCTGATATTTTAAATTCATTTTCATTGACCGGAATGGTGCCTCTCACAAAACCGGATGTATTATTAAGTGGGAAATAAATATAACTATTATCACCGCTTCCTTTTTGTGCCGAAGTTGCTTTGGATTGTAAAGAAATGCCGTCAACGAATGAAGGTATCGTTCCCACGATTTCCACGGGAGCTTTTATTTTATTCCCCGATTTTAATAAAAGGTCATATTGATTCTCGCGCCAGTTGAGCGCCCTGGCTCCTGCACCGTAGTAGCTTCCAATGTCTTGCCAAATCCATCCGTCGGGCGTTACTTCTCCATCCCACAGGCTTTCATCGGCAATTACATTTCCGGTAATTGCGTGTATGCCTTGCCGTGAGATGGCATCTTTGAATGTTGAAATAATATTTTTTTCAGTGGTTTGATTATATCGCCAGCTTCCCAAAGTGGGGTCGCCGCTGCCCCTGATAATGATATCGCCATTTAAAATTCCGTTCTCAATTTTGCCGGTGTAGCTTAAAGTTGTTTTGTAGGAATAGTCATGGCCCAATAACTCGTATGCGGTAGCAGCGGTAATTATTTTTTGACAACTCGCCGGCGCCAGGCCTGTTTGCGTATTTACTTCTGTAACGTTTTTACCCGTAGTGGTATTTACCAGAAACAAACTTATGGTAGCATGTTTGAAATCAGGATCGCCGGCAAACTTTGTAAACGCGGAATTAAAAACACTGTTGATGTTTTGGCTGAATGCATTTACTGAAAAAAAAATAAAAAGTATTACAAACGATTTTTTCAAAATCTAATATTTATTGGATGAACAGAAAGTTGAAAATAAGAAGGAAAGGTAAAATAACAAGAAGAAGATTTCGACACTTCGTCACAAAGACACAAAGACGCGAAGAAACACAAAGAGTTATTTTCTTTTTCTTCTTTGTGAAACTTAGAGTCTTGGTGTCTTCGTGGCAATCATTATTTAATTTTACGCCATGAAAAAAAATATAAATGCATCTATAGTAACCATTGGAGATGAATTATTAATAGGACAAGTAGTTGACACTAACAGTAGTTGGATGGCGCAAAGATTAAACGAGATAGGCGTAGCGGTAAAAAAGCGAATAGCCATTGGGGATAGTGCTGATGATATTCGAGATATGCTTGATTCCGAAAGTAAAGAGGCCGATGTGATTTTAATTACAGGCGGACTGGGGCCTACCTCCGATGATATTACCAAAGAAGCGCTGTGCGAATATTTTAATGGAAAGATGATCGTGAATGAAGGAGCATTGGAAAATGTGAAATATTTATTTGAAAAAATTTATAACAAACCAGTAAGCGCAGTGAACCTGGCGCAGGCCGAGGTTCCGGATGTTTGTGAAGTCATTCAGAATAAAAGAGGATCCGCTCCGGGAATGATTTTTCATAAAGACAGCACCATTTTTATAAGCATGCCGGGAGTGCCTTATGAAATGCAGGGAATTATGAACGAGGTAATTCCTTATTTGCAAAAGCGGTTTGAACTGCCGGTTATTATTCACAGAACTATTCTAACAGCAGGCATTGGCGAATCTGCGTTGGCAGAAATCATTTCAGATTTTGAGCATAATTTACCGCAAGAAATCCGGCTGGCTTATTTACCCAGTTATGGGATGGTTCGCCTGCGGCTGACTACATCAGGATTTGATAAAGCTGCTACAGAAAAATTAATGGAAGGCCAGTTTAATCAGTTAAAAGTTCTTGTAAAAAAATATATGGTTACGGATGAGGATGATCCGATGCAGGTAGTGTTGGGGAAATTATTAGTAAGGAATAAAAAAAACATTTCTACTGCCGAAAGCTGTACGGGTGGCGCTATTGCCAGTCTTATTAGTTCTGTGCCCGGCGCCTCCCGTTATTATGAAGGCAGTATTGTAAGTTATTCTTGCGATGTCAAAGAAAATCTTCTTGGCGTAAAAAATAAAACATTAACAGAGTATGGAGCAGTGAGTGAAGAAACGGTTTTGGAAATGTTGAAAGGTCTTTTAAAGAATGTAAAAACGGATTATGGCATTGCTGTTTCAGGAATCATGGGGCCAGATGGAGGCACACCTGATAAACCTGTTGGCACCGTATGGATTGCTGTAGGTAATAAAGAAAAGCAGGTGGCGCAAAAGTTTCATCAACGTTTTGAGCGTTATAAGAATATAGAAGTTACTTCTATGATGGCGTTGAATATGATGAGGAAATTTATTTTGGAAAGCCTGAGTATGTGAAAACAAGGAGCGCATATCCATAGTCCGTTGTGTACAAAAAATTTTCTTTCTACTGATAAAGAATGTGTAAAGAAGAGTGAAATTTATGGTAACCCATAATTTTTGTAAATTTGATAAAATAAATTTTATGCTTTCAATACAAGGAATATATGATGGCAAGAAAGTGTATCCCATCGAAAAGATAAAAGAAACAAAAAAATACAAAGTAATTATTACGTTTGTTGAAGAATTAAATGCTGGTGAAGAAGAGAATTTAATTCGTGATTTTGGAGAAAATAGTTCGGCTTTTTCATTCTGGGAAAATAAAGAAGAAGACATTTACCAGGATTATTTAATTTC
>DATCWN010000185.1:0-6458 GCA_036566285.1 Hanamia sp. | reverse complement strand
AGAGATAATGGAAGCCGTTTGGATTGCTGCTGAGATGAGAGCAGGCGCCGCCTATTCTCATTCTGCTTTAGCAATGGATGAAATACAGGCAATCGAAAAAGCAAAGGTTGGATAGCTATTATTTTTCGGAATCTTTTCTTATGTTTCTCACGACCATCCACCCTACTTAGATACTAAGGAATTTTACACGAATGGGAATGGCTTTTTAGCAATACCAAAGGTTGTTGGTAAAATTAAAGTCAATCATTAGGGCTTCAAATCTGGGCGTATTATTCTCCTTCACAAAAAGTCCTAAGCATAAATAACTTCTTATTGGACGAAGCTCATCATTAAGTTAATAATTATTTTATGCCCAAAATAATTACACAGGAACAAAAAAGATTAAAAGAAAATTATACCAAAAATAAAAAATGGCTGAAGTGGGGGCCGTATTTATCTGAAAGGCAATGGAGCACTATAAGGGAAGATTATAGCGCCAATGGAGATGCGTGGAATTATATCACGCACGACATGTCACGCTCTAAAGCATATCGCTGGGGCGAAGACGGAATTGCCGGAATCTCTGATGACAAGCAACGAATTTGTTTTGCCATTGCTTTATGGAATGGTAAAGATGATATCCTTAAAGAAAGACTTTTCGGACTTACACCTGCGCACGGCAATCATGGTGAAGACGTGAAAGAATTGTATTATTATCTTGATAATACGCCCACGCATTCTTACATGAAATATTTGTACAAATACCCACAGGCAGCATTTCCGTACAATGAGCTGGAACAAATAAATAAGAGCCGTGGCAAGAATGAAGATGAATATGAGATCAATGATACAATTGCGTTTAAGGATGGCCGTTATTTCGATGTGTTTATTGAATATGCTAAGAACAATGAAGAAGATATTTGTATCAAAATCTCTATCCACAACAGGTCTCAACAGAATGCGCCGATTACCGTTTTGCCCACCTTATGGATGCGCAATTTATGGTCCTTCGGATTGATAAAACAAAAGCCGATCATTGAATTGATCCGGGAAAACAATTCTGTGGATGAAGCTAAAATTACCGACATCAACCTGGGTGAATATTCATTTTATTTTCAAAAGCCTGAGAGAGTTTTATTTACCGAAAATGAAACCAATACCCAACGATTATATAACGTTCCCAATAAAGAACCTTATGTAAAAGATGCCTTTCACGAAGCGGTTACTACCAATAATTTTGAAATATTTGACAATAAAAACAGTGGAACCAAATGCGTGCCGTTATATCATTTTGATGTGGAAGCACAAAGTTCTGTTGCCATTAAATTGCGTTTGAGTAAACAACAAACAGAAGATCCTCTTGGTGAAAAATTTGATGAAATATTTACTCAACGTTTGCACGAAGCCGATGAGTTTTATGACCAGTTGGTTACCACGCAAAATGAAGATTTAAAAAATATTCAACGCCAGGCTTATGCCGGCATGTTGTGGAATAAGCAGTTTTATTACATTGATATACCCAGTTGGCTCAAAGGCGATCCTGGCCTGCCTCCGCCATCTGAAGAAAGAAAGCATGGGCGCAACAGTGATTGGGCTACATTGAATAATGAAGACATTATTTCTATGCCCGATAAATGGGAATATCCCTGGTATGCTGCCTGGGATCTGCCATTTCATTGTATTCCGTTAGCCTCTCTGGATGCGCAGTTTGCCAAAGATCAATTAGTACTACTATTAAGAGAATGGTATATGAATCCTTATGGTCAGATACCCGCGTATGAATGGAATTTCAGCGATGTAAATCCCCCGGTGCAGGCGTGGGCCTGCATGCAGGTATATAAAATAGATAAAGAAAAAACCGGCGTTGGCGATACGTTATTTTTAGAAAGAACTTTTCAAAAGCTGCTTATTAATTTCACCTGGTGGGTCAATCGTAAAGACAGATTAAACAACAATGTTTTTGAAGGAGGTTTTTTAGGCCTTGATAATATTGGAGTCTTTGACAGAAACAGTGTGCCCGGTGGTGGAAACCTTGAACAAGCCGATGGCACCGCTTGGATGGGAATGTATTGCTTAGATATGCTGGAAATAGCGCTGGAACTGGCTCAAACCAATAAAGTTTATGAAGACCTGGCAACTAAATTCTTTGAACATTTCACTTATATCGCTGAGTCTATCAATCATATCCGCGAAGATTTTAAAGGAGCATGGGATGAGGAAGAGGGCTTCTTTTATGACGTGTTGAAAATGCCCGACAAGAGTTTTATCCCTGTTAAAGTTCGTTCCCTTGTCGGACTTACTTCATTGTTTGCGGTGCATGTAATAGATAAATCGTTGTTGAAAAAACTTCCCGAATTTCATCGTCGCCTGAAATGGTTTGTAAAGTATCAGCAAAAAAATGATCAATACCAGGTGATAGAGGATATTGGTAAAAAAGGGAAAATCCTGCTTTCCTTAGCGCCTCATAAAAGATTGAAAAAAGTTTTAAACGCCCTGCTCGATGAAAATGAATTTTTATCGCCGGCAGGAATTCGTTCACTTTCTAAAATTCATGAAGAGCCTTATAAAATTATTATTGAGGGTAAAGAGTTCGGGCTTAATTATCAGCCTGGAGATTCCAACTCCTCACTCTTCGGCGGCAACTCCAACTGGCGCGGCCCCGTATGGATGCCTATGAACTACCTGATGATAGTAGCTTTGGAAAAGTATTATCAATATTTTGAGGAAGAATTACAGGTGGAGCTACCCTCTCATTCAGGAAATATGGCAAACCTTAAAACGGTGGCTGACGAATTGCGAAGACGACTCACCGGAATTTTTACAAAAGACAGTGGAGGAAAGAGAAAGGTAAACGGGCAAACCGATTTATTCAACAGCGATCCATATTTTAAAGACCTGGTTTTATTTTATGAATGTTTCCATGGCGATACCGGAAAAGGAGTAGGGGCTTCGCACCAAACAGGATGGACGGGAGTGATTGCGGAGATAATCGGGAAGCAAAACCGCTAATCTTTTCATCTTCTTCATTCGGTTAGCCTCCTCGCTGCCTTCATTAAAATAAAAGAATTTTATCTGCATTATTTATCAAACTAAAACCTGTATTATGAAATTGAAGACTTTTCAAAAATTATTATTATTCCAGGGATAAAAAAATACTTGTCCATTTTTCGGTTGTGCAGCTTTCTGACCTAAAATACTTTTGCGATAAATCAAAAACAAAAATTTATGACATCGCAATTACAACAGTTCAAACAATTGCACTACAACGAATCTCCACTTTTATTAGGCAATGTATGGAATGTACAAAGTGCATTCGTTTTTCAAAATCTTGGCTTTAAAGCCATCGGAACTTCCAGCTCGGCAATAGCAAAAAGTTTAGGTTATGAAGATGGTGAAAACATATCTTTTGAGAACTATCTTTTTATTATTGAACGGATAACTAATTCGGTTGACTTACCTCTTTCAGTTGACCTGGAAGCAGGCTATGGTAAAACTGAAGAAGCAATTGTTTCCAACATTGCCAGGCTGAATGAATTGGGTGTAGCCGGAATAAATATTGAAGATTCAGTGGTGGTAAATAATCAAAGAAGCATTCTGAAGGCGAATGATTTTGCCGAAAAACTTTATAACATAACGACTGAACTTAAAAGCAGGAATATTGAACTATTCATCAATGTTCGTTGCGATGCTTTTTTATTGAACTTGCCCGATACATTGAATGAAGCCATGAAAAGAATAGGGCTTTATGAAACTACAGGGATTGACGGAATATTTCTTCCCTGCATAACAAATGAAACCGACATAAGGAAAGTTACAGAAAACACAAAGCTTCCTCTTAATGTTATGTGTATGCCCGAGTTACCTGGTTTTGACCGGTTGCAAGACTTAGGAGTGAAACGAATAAGTATGGGAAATTTTGTCAACGGACATATTTACAAACGAATGGAGGCTGGCATAAAAGAAATTGTTTCCAGTAAAAGTTTTTCTTCTTTATTTTAATTTACACTATGCAATTGACAGATGAAATAATGTACAAGGCTGCGGTAGAAAAAGATACCAGTTTTGAAGGTGTGTTTTTTACTGCCGTTAAAACTACCGGTATATTTTGCAGGCCTTCCTGCACAGCAAGAAAACCCAAAAAAGAAAATGTAGAATTTTTTAAAACATCCAAAGAGGCCATATTAAAAGGTTACAGGCCTTGCCTTATTTGCAGGCCTTTAGAAAAGCTGAATGAAACGCCTGAACTTATTAAAACACTTTTGACTGAATTGTCCGCGAATCCTTCGCAAAAATTTAAAGATTATGATTTGGTGAAAAGAGGAATTGAGCCAAGTAAAATCAGGAGGTGGTTTTTGAAAAATCATGGAATTACTTTTCATGCTTATCAAAGAATGTTTAGAATAAACAGTGCATTTAAAAAAATTAAAAATGGCGAATCGGTAACCTCTGCTGCATTTGACACGGGTTACGAATCGTTAAGTGGATTTACCGATTCTTTCAAAAATATATTTGGCGTGTCTCCCAAAAACAGTAAGACACAAAGTGTTATTGACCTTAAAAGAATCGAAACACCATTAGGAACAATGTATGCTTGTGCTGTTAAGGAAGGTATTTGTTTACTGGAATTTAGCGACAGAAAAATGCTTGAGACAGAATTAAAAGCATTGGCCAAACTTTTAAACGCGACTATCGTACAAGGAGAAAATGAACATTTTAAAATGTTAGAGCAACAGTTGATGGAATATTTTGATGGCAGGCGAAAAATATTTACCGTAAAACTGTTGACGCCCGGTTCCGATTTCCAAAAATCAGTTTGGGAAGCGTTACAAAATATTCCTTATGGCAGTACAAGGTCTTATAAAAAGCAAGCTATTGCAATAGGTAAACCTGAATCAATCAGGGCTGTAGCGAATGCTAATGGAATGAACAGGATTTCTATTCTTGTTCCCTGCCATAGAGTAATCGGTTCAGACGGCCAGTTGACGGGTTACGGTGGCGGGCTTTGGAGAAAAAGGTTTTTGCTTGAACTGGAAGAAAAATATGCTAAAACAAACGGTTACTAAATATTGAAAGTATGAAAGACGATAAATATTATATGCAGCGATGTCATGTGCTGGGTGAAAGGGCCGCCGCAAAAGGAAATGCACCGGTAGGGGCCATCATTATAAAAGATGATGAAATAATAAGCGAAGCAGAAGAAGCTGGTAAAAGTAAAAATGATATTACCTGCCATGCAGAGATAGAAGCCATCAGGATTGCAATAAAAAAATTGAAGTCACAGGATTTATCAGGATGTATCATGTTTACCACACACGAGCCTTGTGTGATGTGTTCTTATGTGATACGATTTCATAAAATTAAAAAAGTAGTGTTTCAAAATGCGGTAGATTACCTGGGCGGAGTTACTTCATCTATGCCCTTGCTTATTTCTAATAATATTCCTCCGCATTGGGGAAAGCCTCCTGAGATCCTGCATTTGAAATCAAAAAAAGAATGAAGTTTAGAAAGTATTCAAACATACAAATGTTGTATTTTTGAAGCACTGGTGGCTATTTCCGGTCATTCGAATATTTTTGCAATTAGTATCAATGGTTTCAATAACTTTATCATTAACCTAAAGAACCATGAACTCTAAAATTTCAGAAGGCGTTACCATAAGTGTTGAAACATTCTATCAACCAGAATACAGCAATCCCTTTGCGGGAGAATTCATGTTTGCCTACCGCATCACGCTGGAAAATAATAATCAATTTCCGGTTCAATTATTAAGAAGGCACTGGTATATTTTCGACAGTAATGCCGAGCATCGCGAAGTGGAAGGGGAAGGCGTAATTGGCATACAACCAAAAATAAATCCATCAGAAAAATATCAGTATGTAAGCGGCTGCAATTTAAAAAGCGAAATGGGCAAAATGCATGGAATGTATTTTATGGAAAACTGCCACAACAAACAAACTTTCATCATCAACATTCCGGCTTTTGAAATGATTGTTCCGTTTAAACTAAATTAATTCCTCGGCTTGTATTTTGACTGGCTGTAAATGTCTCTGACACTCATATTCATCAGGTCGGTAAGTTTAGTATCCGGAAATTTATCCATGAATTTTCTTACGATTTGCAAACCAGAAAATGTTCCTAAATTACCGGGAGATTCTTCCCCAAACTCCTGCGTTTTCGGGCTTTCACCAATGTAATTCTTAATGATATTTTGTTCTGTATTATTAAGCAAATCATTGTTCAGAAAAAAGTCCCAAATCACTGGTTCATTTTTATACACATCTTTCATTTGCTTTTCGGTATATCCCATAATTATATAATCAGGAGTGTAAGGCAAAAATTGTGTAAGTAAAAATATCCTTCTTCCTTTTTCTACCATTTGTTCTATTAAAGGCTTGCCATTGCTTTTATCATGATACATATCATCCACTATGTTCCTCATACAGTTTACGGAAATGTGTGCAGCATCAAAATTATTAGCA
>DATCWN010000122.1:0-3377 GCA_036566285.1 Hanamia sp. | reverse complement strand
ATGGCCTTGCTCTTAAAATTCAAAAAGTAAAAACCATTCCACAAGGAAAGAAAGTGATCATAATGGGTACGCTGGCTAATTCTCTTGTAAAAAAGTATTGCGCGGACAATCGTTTGGTATTAACAGCGAAAAACCCCGGCAGTGAAGGATACTTATTGCATGTGAGTTCCAACCTGGTGGTGGTGAGTGGTTGGGATGATGCCGGTGCCTTTTTCGGTTTGCAATCTTTACGTCAATTAATTCAGTCGGGAAATGGAAAAACGATACAGGGAGTTAAGGTTAAAGACTGGCCTAATCTTCCATTTCGTGCGATCCGGCTGTATGTGCCGGGGCCTGAAAATATAGCTTTTTTCAAGCGGTTCATAAGCGATTTTATGGCTCTTTATAAATACAATAAAGTAATTATTGAGTTCAATTGTATGCGACTTGATAATTATCCTGAAGTAAATACCGGCTGGCAGGAGTTTGTGAAATACATGCAATATACCCGTTCCAATTCATCAGAAGGATTAAGGGGAGAGGAAAAAAATTCGAGCCATTATGATGCGGGGGATGGATTTATTATTGAAAAAGAAGTTGTAAGGGATCTGGTGAAATTTGCCAATGAAAATTTTTTAGAAGTAATACCCGAAATCCCTTCACTCACACATGCCTATTACCTTTTGACCAAACATCCTGAACTGGCAGAATATCCGGGCGATACATGGCCGGATACATATTGCCCCTCCAACCCGAAAAGTTATGAACTGATGTTTGGGGTTTATGATGAATACATGGAGGTGATAAAACCTAAAATGGTCCATATAGGGCACGATGAATGGTGGGGAGCGCCTATCGGCGTTTGTCCATACTGTAAGGGAAAAGATTATTCAAAATTATTTGCCCAGGATGTAACTAAAATCCATTCCTATTTTGCGAAAAAAGGAATTAAGATAGCCATGTGGGGCGATTATCTTTTGGAAAGCGTGAGGGAAAAGGGAACACAAAAAAGAACCTCTTCTACCGGTGTTAAATATGAAACACCGGGTGCATTACCGCCTTCTGTTGTGAAAGAAATGATTCCAAAAGATATTCTAATCTTCAATTGGTTTTGGATAGACCAGGAAAAAGAAAAAGAGCTAAATGATATGGGGTTTCAACAACTATACGGCAATTTCACGCCTAATATTAGTGATTGGGATAAGAGAATTAAGAAAATAAACCTGGCAGGCGGAGCGCCGTCTTCCTGGGCTTCTACCAATGAATTTAATTTTGGCAAAGATCTGATACTTGATTTCCTGGGATGTGCCAATTTAATGTGGTCGAAGCATACCGTTTCGCAATTGGACATGCTGCCGATTGTATGGGATCTGATGCCTTCCATACGGGCGTCTCTTAAGGCTAAAAAGATACCAAGTGAAGATGACAATGTGGTGGAGCCAGTAAATATTTCTTCCCGGTATAATTTATCAAAAGATTCAAAAATTTTCAACATTGATTTAAGCGGTATCAGCTCGGGTAAAGTAAGTAAAGGGCCGAAATTGTTTAATTTATTTTCGCCTCAAACCAACGGCCAGAGCGTGATAGCCGTAGGCACTGTAGGAAAAGAGAAAAATTTTCTGCCTAATAAAGTGGAAAATATTTCTATTAACGAAGATGTAAGCAGCCTTATATTTTTACATTCAAGCGCCCTTCCTTCTGGCAATCAAAAATCCTATTTCAACATACCTAACAATTTTGACTCGCCCGATCTTTTGGGCTGGTACGAAATAGTATATGAAGATGGATTCAAAGAAATAGTTCCCATACAATAT
This sequence comes from Hanamia sp., assembly GCA_036566285.1. Classification (GTDB taxonomy): domain Bacteria; phylum Bacteroidota; class Bacteroidia; order Chitinophagales; family Chitinophagaceae; genus Ginsengibacter. The sequence continues at coordinate 1,584 of DATCWN010000122.1, read as the reverse complement.
GGCGTCAATATTATGGAATGGAACCCTGGCGGCGAAAAAAGTCTTGATACACTCGAAGGCGAAACGGGAGCTCCTCAAAAAGCCTATTGTTACGAAGCCGATCCGGTAAATTGTTCGGTAAACGGTAAAAGCGGATCGCCTACTTTCTTTGCATTTGAATGGGTGAACAAACGATTTGGTAAAGTAATAAAAGAAGTGAACCTATATGGATCTGTCAATTATAACGCCCTGCAACAGGATTATGGCAAAGTGCGCACAAAGCCGATGGAAAGCAATGCCATCCTGTTAGCAGCTATCAGCAAGGTGAAAAAAAGGTTACCTTATATACCAAAGAACCAATAAAAAAGCAATTATCCGGTATGTTAAAAAAGTATAAGGATTGAATTGATTATAGCAGATTAATCCAAATACTATCAGATACATTTATCCTTTCAATAAAGTAAAATAATGGAGATGATTATTATGAAAAATAAAGCTTGTTTTTTTGCCGGTTTGCTTTGTGCTCTGTTAACGGTGCCCGGAATGAAAGCACACAGTCAGAGCCATGGGACTAATGGTGACTACAACCCTCGTTATTGGGTAGAAGGAACCACTAGTTATAATAGAACTCCCTCAAAAACATCTATAGAAAAAATGATTAATGACGTTGACGCTAAAGGATGGGGTGGTGTGTTGTATTGGGGAGCCAGCAGGAATGGGGCGAAAATAAACTATTATTATAAATCTCCTTTCCTTGAAAAACAACCCTGGGCGGTTTTCGAAAGAGATGGTCTAAGCCCAATTGTAGAAGCTGCGCGTAAAAAAAATATAAAAGTAATGGTGAATATGGAGGGAGTGAATCCATATCATTGGGAACAAAGCCAGTGGACTACTGCTTCTATAGCATCCGCTGCAAAAGACCTCGCTGCCACAGGTATAGATGCAGTGTTTGAAGAATGTTTCGAAGTAAAGCCTGATGTTTTTACTTCGCTTGCAAGGACACTAAAAAGCCATAAGGTTGATTATATTTCCGGCACGGATCCCATGCTTTTGCGCGAAGCTAATTTTGCTGCACTTTGGCCTGAAACCGGTACCCTTAATATTTACAATTATTATCTCAAACGCGACAAAATATACAATGTAGCAACGCTCACACAACATGGGTCTCTTGGTTTGGGATGGGCCAAATATTGGAATAAGGCCACATCGCTTATCTCTCCTGTCAACCGTAACTGGGGTATTGCCAGTGAATATACACCAGCCGTCATTCCTTATATGTGTATGATACGGGCGTTGCAATTCAGGATGGATAATTTTATAATTTTTGGAGGAATGGATGCATTTGATCCTATTGCAACACAATCGTGGATCAAAGAGTATGTTGATAAGCAGGAAAAAAACAGGCCGGTTCTAAATATAGTTGTGTTGTTATCGAAGAATACTAATCAATCTGGCGGTGAGGCCTGGAACCGCTTGTTCAATTCGGGAGATGCCATTACCTCGGGTGCATTCAACGGTGGATATAATATTGTTGTGAGCGACAAAGTGGTACCGGCCGATGCTTACTGGATCTATGCTCCCGGCGGTAAGAATGATGTATTACCG
>DATCWN010000090.1:0-10090 GCA_036566285.1 Hanamia sp. | reverse complement strand
CATAATATGCAGCAGGCAGCGAGAGTAAGTGATAAAACCGCCTTTTTTTATTTAGGAGAATTAATTGAATCGGGAGATACTAAAATAATTTTCACTAATCCCAAACATGAAAAGACGCAGAATTATATAAGAGGTCATTTTGGATAAAAATTACACCAATTCTTAAAAATTAAGCAAATGGCATTATTAAACTGGAAACAAAAGCCAACACCGCTGGATAAAGAAATACAGCAATTAAAATCAGAAACCTATAACATGGGACAAATGGTTTTATCTCAGTTGCAAAAAGCACAGAAAGCGCTAACGGAACTGGATAGGGACCTGGCGCGTGAAGTGGTATTAGCAGAAAAAAGAGTAAATGCTTTTGAATTAAAAATTGATAGTGATTGTGAAGATATTCTTGCTTTATTTGCACCGGTAGCGATTGATTTACGCTTCATATTGGCGGTTCTAAAAATAAATACGAACCTGGAACGCACCGGCGATATTGCTGAAGGCATCGCAAAGTTTGTGGTTGATATTCCTGAAGATTTTGATACAAAATTGTTGCAAATTACCAGGGTTACGGAAATGTTCAGCCAGGGAAATGAGATGGTGAGTGAAGTAATGAAAGCTTTTGACAAAGAAGATACGCTGATAGCCCGGAAGGTTTTCAAAAAAGATGATTTAATGGATGAGATTAATAAAATGGCCGCTTCCAGCATTGCCAATTATATCAGAGAAAATCCTGACAAAACAGAACATGGATTATACATTCTATCTACCATTAGAAAATTAGAGCGTGTAGGCGATCAGGCAAAAAATATGGCAGAAGAAATTATTTTTTATTCAGAAGCTAAGATATTAAAGCACAGGCCTAAGCACAAGAAAGACAAATGGGAAGATGAATAGAAAGGGTTTTCAAATAGGCCGTATTCTTCAAAAAATAGAAGAATTGAATTTCAAATTGAAATGAATCTACATTGCCTATTTTTGAAAATTCTGAATCGGAATAAGATACTATGACCTTACCCTCTCTTTATAAGCAAAACCGGTATTTTTTTATCAGCTATTTCGTCCTGGTAATCTTTGCTATTTTTATTTTGCTCACCTATTCAAAAGAAGCCGGTTTTATTTTAATGAACCCGTGGCATCATCGCCCGCTGGATTATTTTTTTATCCCGTTTACTTTTTTTGGCGATGGATTATTTATAATAGGTGTTGCGCTGATTTTATTTTTTTTAAAGAAAAGGATTTTGTCATTGATGATAATAAGCAGCTATGCTTTATCCGGCATTATTGCACAGGTGTTGAAATATTTTATTGAAGAAGCGCGCCCTGCTGTTTATCTGGAAAAGACCAATTATCCTTATTTTATTGATGAAGTAACGCTGCATAATTTGCATTCATTTCCATCAGGGCACACCGCTTCGGCATTTGCACTGGCGGCGGTTCTGGCCTTTGCCATGAAGAACAAGAATTACTCGATTTTATTTTTATTAATGGCCGCTTTGGTGGGTTACAGCCGTATTTATTTAGGGCAGCATTTTATGGATGATGTGTTGGCGGGTTCTGTGATTGGGGTGGTTTCAGCGATTGTTTGTGAATTGTTTCTTGAGAAAAAGATCAGGAAAATATCTTACAGAAGAAACAATAAATGATTTGAGTCAAATATTTTTTGATGTTAGAAATTAAATTTGGTCTTATAAAAGTATGTTCATACATTCGAACATTCAAATGATGAAACTCGCCATAGACCATAATACAAAAATTCCCCTGCACATTCAGGTAGAAGCTTTGATGAGGAAACTTATTAATTCGCCTGAATTCAAAAATGGGGCCCTGCTTCCAAAGGAAGTAGAACTTGGCAATCGGCTGGGTGTGTCGAGAAATACGATCCGGCAGGCAACCAACAAATTGGAATATGAAGGATTATTGGTTCGCAAAAAAGGTGTGGGGACCAGGGTTGCCGAAAAGAAAAGTCTTTCAACAGGGTTGGTGCACTGGTACAGTTTCACGCAGGAGATGAAGGAAAGAGGAATAAGGGTGGAGAACCTTGAATTAAAGTTGGAGGAAGTACCTGCTGGGGAGAAGGTGGCTGCTTTTTTCAATATCAGGGCTAACAAAAAAGTACTGAAGCTTTCAAAGCTTAAAGGTACAGAGGGCATACCGATTGTATTCTTTGAAAGTTATTTTCATCCGCGTATCGGTATAAGCAAAGATGATAATTTTTCCATTCCTCTTTATTCCATGCTGGAACAAAAATATGGAGTGGTGGTGGTAAGGTCCAATGAACATATCATGGCGCAATTAGCGGGTAAAATGGCAAAGAAGCTTAAGATAAACGCAAGTGATCCGGTTTTGGTACGCGAAAGGTTTGTTTATGACCCGGGAGAAAGACCCATAGAATATAATCTTGGCTATTACCGTTCTGATAAGTTCACGTATTCAATAGATATCATGAAGAGTAAATAATTTTTTTTTTGGATGATTACTATGTTCAAACATACTGACAAGATAATTTCACTCCAGGAACCCGTAACGGGGTATGCGCTGGGCGTTGACGTAGGTGGTTCACACATTTCTTCAGCGATGGTGAACTTGTCTGATGGTGAAATTTTGGAACATACCCTTTGCAGGGAAGTGGTGGATACAAATGCGGACCGCTATTTCATTCTTCAACAATGGATCAGGACTTTGAAAAACTCTTTGTCGGAATGCTCACCCGGTGAGCTACAGGGAATTGGCATTTCCATGCCGGGGCCATTTGATTACGACAATGGAATATCACTTATAAATGGAGTACATAAATATGATTCATTTTTTGGTATCAACCTCAGGCAGGTATTTATTGATGAATTATCACTGGGTCAAAATGTTCCGGTGATTTTTGAAAATGATGCCAGTTGTTTTGGCTTGGGAGAAAGCCTGGAAGGTGAAGCAATGGGATTTGGAAAAACGATTGCAATCACCCTGGGTACAGGCTTTGGCGCCACTTTTCTCAGTAATCATAAAATTGTGAAAAGCGGGGAGGGCGTTCCTCCCGAAGGCTTTTTGTATAACATTCCTTTTGAGGGCGGAATTGCCGAGGATTTTATTTCAACAAGAGGCATTCTGAAATCATACAATCAATTGACAGGAATTCAATTGACCAGCGCAAAGCAAATTGCAGAAAAGGCATTGCTCTACAAGGATATCCACGCACTGAAATCTTTTGAAATTTTCGGCCGTCATCTGGCAAAATGTTTACAGCCCTGGCTTATTGCATTTAAAACCGATTGCCTTGTTATTGGGGGAAGCATCTCTAAATCTTCATCATTATTTCTTCCTTCTTTTCAAGATGAACTGGGGAAGAAAAATATAAAAATCACTATTAAAATTTCAAAAAAAATGGAATTATCTTCTATTACCGGTGCTGCTGCATTGGTTAAGGAAAAAGAAAAAATGAACGGCAAGAATGACGTATTATCAAAAACATGGCGGAAATCTTCCCAACCATTGATACCTGAAAGTACTTCCGGTGTAAGTACCCAGCCTGGAGAATATGATATGTACCCGTTTCACAGTCTGGGAAATGAACACATTTACTCAGGTTATGAGTCATTGGCAAAATGGATATCCGGCCAAAAATTAATGATTATTGATGGCTTCGTTGGGGTTAACTGGGATGCCATCAGGAAAGAATGTTCAGAATACTTCAAACAAAAAAACATTAAAGCGCTATGGTTCGAAATGTCTGCATTTGAAAAACCAGGAAATGAAATTGAAGAACTGGTAAAACCATTCCTGGGCGAGGCTGGTACTGTCTGGGGTACGAAAACAACATTGGGGCTTGAAGATTTTTATGATACTGAAAAACTGGCCGGCCTTCAGCCGGATTCAAATTATGATGTTAATATTATCATGGGTCCCGGGGCTTCTTTGTCTCATTGGAAAGCGTCCGTAATTTATGTGGATTTACCGAAAAATGAACTTCAGTATCGTATGAGGGCTGGGTCCATTACTAACCTTGGAGCTTCGGTTATTGATCATGCTTCGCAGATGTACAAGCGCTTTTATTTTGTGGATTGGGTAGTATTGAGTGAGTACAGGAAAAAGATAAAAGATAGTATTTCCATTATTGCTGATGGACAGTGGCAAAATACTCTTACCTGGACACTTCATTCTTCCTTAAAAAAAGGGTTGGAACATATCAGTCAAAATATTATCCGGGCCCGTCCCTGGTTTGAGGCCGGTACGTGGGGTGGTCAATGGTTGAAAAAGCACATCCCTTCTCTTAATCAAAATGAAGTCAATTACGCATGGTCATTTGAATTAATTGCTCCTGAAAATGGGGTGGTGTTTGAAAGTGATGGAAATTTGTTGGAAGTATCTTTCGATTGGCTCATGGAATTTGATGAGAAGGCAGTTCTTGGAAAAGACGCCGCAAGGTTTGGTACCTCATTCCCAATCAGATTTGATTTTCTTGATACATTTGACGGAGGTAATCTTTCTATTCAGTGTCATCCTTCCGTGTCCTATATACAAAAAGAATTTGGGGAAAAGGTAACGCAGGACGAAACCTACTACATCCTTGATTGTAAAGACCAGGCGAAAGTTTACATGGGATTCCAGGAAGACATTGATCCGGCGGAATTCAAAACGGCTCTTGAAAAAAGTGTGGAAGAAAATAAGACAATTGATGTAGAAAAATACATACAGGTGCTTCCGTCAAAGAAGCATGATTTTTATTTGATCCCTAACAGAACTGTACATAGTTCAGGAACCAACAATCTTGTACTGGAAATCAGCGCGACTCCTTACATTTTTACTTTTAAAATGTACGATTGGCTAAGCCTCGATCTGAATGGCGAGCCACGGCCTATTAATATCGAACACGCTTTCAATAATCTGGATTTCACCCGCAAAGGAAATAAAGTTCAGGAAGAATTGATTTCAAAACCAGTGGTTATTGAAGATAAAAAAGGTTATCAGATAGTGCATTTTCCCACTCACAAAGATCATTTTTACGATGTTCACCGGATAGACCTTGTAAAAGAAGCGGTCATTTCAACGGAAGAACAATGTCATATACTGATGGTAGTGGAGGGGCAATCGGTTTTAGTTAAATCTAAAAACGGTGATGAAAAAAGGTTCAACTATGCTGAAACCTTTGTCATTCCTGCTGCAGCAGGTGAGTACACGTTGATCAACCAGGGAAGTGAACCCATTAAAGTAATAAAAGCATTTGTGAAATAATACTAACCATTTAATTTTTAGAAAATGTCCGTTCTACAAAGTCAGGCTCATAAGAAATATCTTTTTTTGGTAAGCTTCATTGCTGCAATTGGAGGCTTTTTGTTTGGCTTTGACACGGCGGTGATTTCCGGCGTACTTTCCTTTGTGGTCAACCAGTTCCATTTCAATACGGCGATGGAAGGATGGTTTGTAAGTTGTGCGTTGCTGGGATGTATCATTGGCGTTTCTGCAGCAGGCGCATTGAGTGATAAGTATGGCCGGAAGAAAGTGATGGTGTTAGCGGCGTTGCTGTTCCTGGTTTCATCCATTGGTTGCATGTTAGCAATGGATTCGGTGGCATTAATTACTTTCAGGTTGGTGGGCGGATTGGGCATTGGCGTAGCTTCTATGATCTGCCCTTTGTATATTTCCGAGTTTTCGCCTCCGGGTTACCGGGGAAGATTGGTTGCTTTGTATCAATTGGCAATCACGATTGGAATTGTTGCCGCCTATTTTTCCAACGCCTCTTTATTAAATTTTTCTCAAACCGCCGGAGGCCTGACTGGCTGGCTTCAATTGGTGTTGGTTGACGAATTGTGGCGCTCTATGATTGGAATTGGCCTTATCCCTGCATTGATTTTTTTGGTAGGGTTGTTCTTTGTTCCTGAATCTCCGCGCTGGTTGGTTTTAAAAGGCAGGGAAAAAGAAGCGTTATTTTATTTGAAGAAGATAAATACAGATGCGGTGGCCATAGACGAAATCAATGCAATAAAAGCAAACAGCGAAGTGAAGGGAAGCATAAAGCAATTGTTTTCAAAGGCTTACCGGATTCCGTTATTAATTGGTCTTACGCTTCCTTTTCTGTCGCAGGTTTCCGGAATTAATGCAGTAATTTATTATGGTCCGGTGATATTGGATAAAGCCGGGTTCTCTTTAGGCGATGCTCTTGGAGGCCAGGTTATTATTGGATTGGTAAACGTACTCTTTACGTTTGTTGCCATCTTAACAGTTGACAAATATGGCCGCCGTCCATTGCTTCTTTGGGGAGTAGGTGGCGCCGTGGTTTCACTTATTGTGTTGGGAATTCTTTTCCAGGCACAAATTCTTGGAGGTCCGTGGATACTGGCTTTCATCCTGTTATTTATTGCCTGCTTTGCCTTTTCATTTGGCCCGGTGTGCTTCATTCTTATCGGAGAGATTTTCCCAAATGCATCACGCGGGCTGGCGATGTCAATGGCAACCCTTTCCTTATGGGTCGCTAATTTCCTGGTTGGACAAATGACGCCTTTCATGTTGAGAAGCGAAAGCTGGGGGCCGGCGGCTACATTCTGGACGTTCGCTCTTTTATGCGCTCCGGCGCTATGGCTTACCTGGAAAATTATTCCGGAAACAAAGGGTAAATCACTGGAAGAAATTGAGCAGTATTGGAAACGAATGAGTAAACATTAATTTCTATCTAAAAAAGTAGTTAGCATTATGAAAAGATTTGGCATATTATTTTTAGCGATTTGTATGTTCAATAGTTTGTTCGCACAAACCAACATACTTCCCGTAAACGAAGTGGATCCATTAATTGGTACTGCGCATTCGCGGTGGTTTCATTTCGCTCCGGGATCGCTTCCTTTTGGAATGGCAAAGCCCGGCCCTTCCACCAATGGTCATTATGGAAACAGGTCGGGATGGGAAGCCGTGGGGTATGATTACAGGCATTCTTCCATTGAAGGCTTTGCCAATTTTCATGAATTCCAGGTAGGCGGAATTGTGTTTATGCCTACCACAGGAAAACTGAAAACGGTACCTGGTAAATTAGAAACCCCGGATCTTGGATACCGCTCACGGTTTGATAGAAAAGATGAGATTGCCAGACCCGGCTATTATTCGGTGCTTCTGAAAGATTACGGAATCAAAGCCGAAGTTACCGCTACCAAACGGGTCGCTTTTCACCGGTATACTTTTCCTGCGGGCAATGCTTCACATATTCTTTTTGATATAGGCAATCAGCAAGGAGAAAGCGGCCGTGTAAAAGATGCCAAAGTTTACATGACTGCAGATGGACGAATTGAAGGTTATGTTACTACGCTTCCCGAATATATTCAAAAGTACCAGCTGGGTGCCAATGTTACCATGTATTTTTCCGCGGTATTAGATAAGAAACCTACCTCATTTGGCGTATTTAAAGGGAATGAAATTACGGTTGGTCAGAAAGAAATTGATGGCATCGGATCCGGAATGTACCTGAGCTTTTCAACAAATAAAGATGAATCTGTTACCATTAAAGCCGGTTTATCTTATACATCCATTGAGAATGCCCGTTTGAATCTTAAGACGGAAGCCCCTGCACTTACTTTTGATGAAGCCGGGAAAAATGCACAGGATACCTGGAATGAATACCTCGGAAGAATAAAAATAGAAGGAGGATTAAAGAGCGACAGAACCAAATTTTATACCGGCTTGTACCATGCGCTTCTTGGCCGCGGATTGGCCAGTGATGTGAATGGTGCTTATCCAAAAAATGATGGAACCAATGGTCAGATTGAATTAGATAAAAACAATCGTCCGGTTCACAATCATTATAACACAGATGCGGTTTGGGGAGCTTTCTGGAACCTTACCCCACTGTGGGCAATAGCTTATCCTGAATATTATTCTGATTTTATCAGCAGTCAATTGCTTGTTTATAACGACGCGGGCTGGTTGGGCGATGGCATCGCAACCAGCAAGTACGTATCTGGTGTAGGAACCAATTTTGTGAGCCTGGTTATGGCTGGGGCATATATGTACGGAATCCGTGATTTTGATGTGAAAAAAGCATACGAAGCGGCATTAAAAAATGAAATCGAATGGAGACAAAGGCCTGCGGGTGCCGGCAAAGATGATGTGGAGCGTTTTATAAAATACGGCTATGTAAATCATATTGATCCCGTAAATAATGAATGGTGTTTTTCCGGCTCGCATACGTTAGAGTATTCCTTCAGCTCCTATGCGGTAGCACAGTGGGCAAAAGCATTGGGAAAGAAAAAAGATTATAAGCAACTTTTAGGTTTATCAAAAGGATGGGAAAAGATATTTGATCCGGAAACAAAATTCATGCATCCAAGGTATGCTGACGGAAATTTTATCGGAAACTTTAGGCCAACCGAGGCGTGGCGTGGCTTTCAGGAAGGAAATGCATGGCAATATACATTCTACGTTCCTCATACTCCTGAAGCATTGATTGCAAAAGTGGGCAAAGAGGAATTTAATTCACGGCTCGACAGCATCTTTACCATTTCACAAAAAGCAGAATTTGGCGGAGGAAAAAATATTGATGCCTTTGCAGGATTGGAAGGGCTTTACAATCATGGCAATCAGCCATGCCTGCACATTCCCTGGTTGTTTAATTATTCAGGAAAACCATGGCTTACCCAAAAATGGGTAAGGGCTATTTGCAACGAATTTTATGGTACGGAAGGAATTCACGGTTATGGTTATGGACAGGACGAAGACCAGGGACAATTGGGTGCCTGGTATGTGATGGGCGCTATCGGTTTGTTTGATGTACAGGGTGGCGCGGCTGCCGATCCGCGTATGCAACTGTCATCACCTTTGTTTGATAAAGTAACTATTCAGCTAAATAATAAATATTACCCGGGCAAAAGCTTTAAGATTATTAACAACAACAACAGCCCGGCTAACATATATATTCAATCAGCGCAATTCAACGGGAAAAAAGTTGCCAGGCCAAGCTTAAGTTTTAAAGAAATAGTGAAGGGTGGAACACTTGAATATACAGTCGGTAACAAGCCAAATATGAACTGGGCATCTGATAAAAAATAAACTTCTAATCATTACTAATAAACGATTGTTCATGAAAAAAATCAAATTAAAACAACGTGGAGGGCGCATCCCTGGCGGGCGTTACCTCCGGATGGGAATTATTCCCATGCTACTTCTTCTCTTTTCTATTGGGGCAGAAGCGCAGCAGTCATTGAAAGGACTTGTTACCGACAGCCTCGGCAAACCGGTGGCGGGCGTAAGCGTTTATTTGCCGGAGCAATCCCTTGGTACCCAAACCGATAATGCCGGCCGGTTTATACTCAATGTGTCAGCAGGAAAGGCTACCGGAGTACTGGAGTTCTCCAGTGTAGGCTACGAAAATCAACAGGTGTCGGTAAACGGGCAGACGGAATTTAATGTAACGCTGCTTATTGAAACGGGCGCATTGGAGGATGTGGTAGTGGTTGCCTATGGTACTCAGAGAAAGTCAAACGTAACAGGTGCGGTAAGTACGGTGAGTTCCAAAGATTTGGAAAGCAGGCCCGTAACGTCCGTTACGCAGGCTTTGCAGGGCGCCGCACCCGGATTGATTATTCAGCAAAATACTTCTGAACCTGGTGCTGGTATTAATATAAACATCAGAGGTGTCGGAACCCTGGGAAATAGCAGCCCACTGGTGATAGTGGATGGAATTCCAGCCTCATTGGATTTATTGAATCCGAATGATGTGGAAAGCATTAGTATTTTGAAAGATGCTGCCTCTGCGGCAATGTATGGCTCCAGGTCTGCAAACGGAGTTATTTTAGTAACTACCAAAAAAGGACGCAAAGGAGATAAGCCTGTTATAACTTATAATGGACTGTACGGAGCGCAAAAACCTACCATGCTGGTGAAGCCTGTTGAAGGTTATGAGTACATGCAATTAAAAAATGAAGCCCTGGTAAACTCAGGAAATGATCCCCAATTCTCTCCTGAAGCCATTGTGCAGGCTTATAAGGATGGAACCAATAAATGGTGGTTGAATGAAGTATTGAAATCAACAGTTCCTCAACAAAACCACAACCTGAGTGTTAGTGGAAGTTCAGGAAAAACCAATTATTTGTTTTCAGGAGGCTATCTCAACCAGGCAAGCTTATTC
>DATCWN010000062.1:0-12935 GCA_036566285.1 Hanamia sp. | reverse complement strand
CAGGTAGGTTATTTCAAATACACAAAGAGAAAGTATGGTGAAGGCAGAAGGGTTTTTTTAATGAGCCCCTTACATCATCACTATCAAAAATTAGGGTATCATGAAAGTAAAATTGCCGTGCGGTTTTGGGTGGTAACTCTTTTGACAGTAGTGCTTGCGGTGGTTACTTTAAAATTGAGATAAATGGTTTTGAGTTAGAAATTAAGAATTAGAATAAGTGAAAATAAAATCGGTTTGTCTTTATGAAAATGCTTTTTAATAATTCGTGGAATTAGTGAAAAAACTTAGGGTTTAAAAATTAGGGTTTACAAAAAATGTGTTTACAAAAAATTCGGTTTGTCTTTATGAAAATGTTTTTTAAAAAATTGTGAATGGATTTAATGGTACCAATTCCTTTGATGGCTTTTCTGACCTGTTAAGTTCATACCATTGAAAAACCTTTTTTAATTGTTTATCCCAATTAAAAGTAAAATGAAAAACAGATTGGTAATACTGGGCGCCGGCGAAAGTGGCGTGGGAGCTGCGTTGCTGGCGAAGCAAGAGGGGTTTGATGTATTTGTAAGTGATAGTGCTTTCATTACTCCGGCGCATAAAGAAGAACTGTCGTCGCATGCGATTGATTTTGAAGAAGGCATTCATTCAAGAGAAAAAATATTGAGCGCTTCCATCATTGTAAAAAGTCCCGGCATACCGGAAAAAAATGAAATGGTGAAAGAAATAAGAAAGAATGGAATTGAAATAATCAGTGAGATAGAATTGGCATACAGGTACAAGGGCGATAGTAAAATAGTGGCGATCACAGGGAGCAACGGCAAAACGACTACTACCGCAATGATCTATCACATCTGTAAAACGGCGGAGTTGAATTGCGCGATGGTAGGAAACATCGGTTACTCTTTTGCCAGGCAGGTGGCTATGGAACCTAAAGAGATCTATGTAGTGGAAATAAGTTCTTTTCAATTGGATGATATAAAAACTTTTAGAGCAGATATAGCTGTGCTCACTAACATCACGGAAGATCATTTGGACAGGTATGAATACAATTTTGAAAACTATATAAAAAGCAAATTCAGGATAACCGAAAACCAAACAGGTGAAGATGTTTTTATTTACAACGATGACGACGCGGTAACGAAAAAATATTTGAACCAATTTTTAAACAGGGCTAAACCATTACGAATAAGTATGAATAAACAATTGCCTGAGGGCGCCTATATAACCAATGCAGAAATGCAGATAAAATGGAAACAAGAAGAGATGGCAATGAGTGTAGATGACTTTGCCCTAAAAGGAAAACACAATCAATATAATACAATGGCAGCAGGGCTTTCAGCAGCGGTGATGGGTATCAGGAAAGAAAAGATCAGAGACGCGGTTCAAACGTTTCAAAGTCTTGAACATCGCATGGCAACCGTAGCTACTATTAAAGGTGTGGAATTTATAAATGACAGCAAGGCTACCAACACCAACAGTACCTGGTATGCGTTGGAAAGTATGACGAAACCTGTAATCCTGATTCTTGGCGGTGTAGATAAAGGCAATGATTATTCTTTTATAAAAGATCTCGTTAAAGAAAAAGTAAAAGCCATCGTGTGCATGGGAATTGATAACAGGAAAATACATGAGGCTTTTGGAAAGGATGTAGCATTGATGGTGAACACCGAAAGTGCAAAAGACGCAGTTGAAGCCGCATTTCATTTTGCGGATAAAGGAGATGTGGTTTTACTATCGCCAGCCTGCGCAAGTTTTGATCTTTTCAAAAATTATGAAGACCGCGGAATGCAGTTTATTGAAGCGGTAAAAAGCCTTTAAAAGAATTAAAAAATAAGAAGTATAAATTTTGGAATGAGTGAAACAAAACACATAGCATCTGAATCATTAGCTTCTGCACACAACGTTGCAGGCAACCTTTTGAACCGTACCAAAGGTGATAAAGTGATATGGGCTATTGTGATTTTGCTTACCATGATCAGCATTCTTGTGGTCTATAGTAGTATTGGCTCATTGGCTTATAAAATGAACAAGAGTACAGAAAGTTATTTGTTGAGGCAAGTCGGTTATATCTGTCTTGGCGTCATCATTATTTATTGGGCGCACCGGGTAAACTATACCATTTATTCAAAGGTATCGTCCATTTTGTTTTTGATTTCCATTCCTCTTTTGCTATACACTTTACTATATGGCACCAGCATCAATGACGCCAACCGGTGGATTAAATTACCTGTTATTAACCTTACTTTTCAAACATCAGATTTAGCCAAGCTGGCGTTGTTCATGTATATGAGCCGATTGCTCAGCCGGAGGCAAAATGTAATTAAAGATTTTAAAAAAGGGTTTCTTCCTTTGATAATTCCTGTTGCTATTATTTGTATTTTAATTGCTCCCGCAAACTTGTCAACCGCTGTGTTAATAGGGGGTATAGCGTTGATGCTGATGTTTATTGGCCGTGTGAGTATTCGCCATATTATGATTGTGATTGGCGGTGCATTAATACCAATCATTTTGTTGGTAACCATAGCCAGCCATTATTATAATAAAGAAGAGCAAGTGCCGGAAGACTTGCCGGCCGTGTTATCTGTTGGCCGCATACCAACCTGGGTGAAGCGTGTTCAAAACTTTATGTATGCCGGAAAAGAAGATGCTTCGTACCAGGTACAGCAGGCAAAAATTGCAATTGCTACCGGTGGTTTCTTAGGAAAAGGCCCCGGCAAAAGTGAACAAAGAAATTTTTTACCCCATCCTTACAGTGATTTTATTTATGCGATTATTATAGAAGAATATGGGCTTGCAGGCGGAACTATTATTTTGTTGATCTATGTTCTTTTTCTGTATCGAAGCATACGGCTTTTTCGAAGATGTCCTTATGCGTTTGGGGCATTCCTCGCGGTGGCTTTAAGTTTTACATTAGTGATACAGGCAATGGTAAATATGGCGGTGAACGTAGATATTTTTCCTACTACCGGTGTTACGCTTCCATTGGTGAGCATGGGTGGCAGCAGTCTTTTGTTTACTTGTTTTTCAATTGGGATTATATTAAGTGTAGCACGAAACGTAGAACAAGCCGAAGGTGCGAGTCTTGCTTTGGCTACTCAGCAAACGGAAGAAAAACCTTCAGCTAATAATAAAGAGAGTAATGAAGATGAGTGATGAAAATATTATTAATAATAAAAGCAATGCTGCTTCGCAAAAAAAAGAAGTGGTAAGGATCATTATTGCCGGAGGCGGAACGGGCGGGCATATTTTTCCTGCGTTGGCAATAGCCAATGCTTTAAAAAAAATAAACCCGGGGGTTGAAATTTTATTTGTGGGGGCAAAAGGGAAAATGGAGATGGAAAAAATTCCGGAGGCGGGTTATAAAATAATTGGTCTTGACATAGCGGGTTTCAACCGGAGTTCTTTGATACGGAATATTTCTTTGCCTTATAAATTATTGCAAAGCTATTTCCAGGTGCGAAAGATTTTAAAATCATTTAAGCCTGATGCAGTGCTTGGTGTGGGCGGCTATTCAAGTTTTCCGGTTTTAAGGCTGGCGCAAACAAGAAGTATTCCCACATTTATTCATGAAGCTAATTCTCTTGCGGGAAAAAGCAATATGATGTTGGGCAAAAGAGCAATGATGATTTTTGTGGCCTCTGAAGGAATGGAGAAATATTTTCCACAAGAAAAAATCGTACTAACGGGGAACCCTGTACGAAGTATTTTTTCTAAACAAATTTCTAAAGAAGAGGCATTGAATTTTTTTGGATTGAAGCCGGGATTTAAGACTGTTTTTGTTATGGGTGGAAGCCTTGGTGCAAAAAGTATTAACGAGGCAATAGAAGAAAATATAGATGCTTTTAAAAAGAATAACCTGCAGTTGATTTGGCAAACAGGCAAAAGTTATTCCGGCAAAGCAGCAAAAGCGGAAGAGGAACGAAACAATATGTGGACAAACGCTTTTATCTCTAAAATGGAATACGCGTATGCCGCTGCAGATGTAGTGATAGCAAGGGCCGGCGCTATGACGATTGCGGAATTATGTGTGGTAAAAAAAGCGGCCATTTTTGTTCCGTATCCTTTTGCAGCAGAAGGTCACCAGGCTGTAAATGCACAAGCGTTAGTGAATAAGAACGCTGCGTTGATGGTAACCGATGCAGAAGTGAAAACCAAATTAATGCCGGTACTTTTAGATTTAGTGAAGGATGAAAAAAAAATGGAAGCGATGGAAAATAATATTTCCAAAATGGGACATAATGATGCCGGTGAAAGAATTGCTGCGGAAATTCTAAAAAACATTTTTTAATAAAAAAATAAAATATTGATTTGAATAAATAGATGAAAGAATATACAACCATATCTCGTGTTTATTTTATTGGTATCGGCGGCATTGGTATGAGCGCCCTGGCAAGATATTATTTAAATAAGCAGGCAATGGTTAGCGGTTATGATAAAACTCAAACGCCCCTTACAAAGCAATTGGAAAGTGAAGGTGCCATAATTCATTATGAAGATGATGTACAAATGCTGGATAAAGAAGCTGAATTAATTATTTATACTCCGGCAATTCCAAAAGGCCATAAAGAACTTGACTGGTACAGGCAAAACAATTATGAATTAGCCAAACGCAGCGATGTGCTTCGTGAGATAACCAAAGGCTCTTTTAATATTTGTATTGCGGGTACTCATGGAAAGACAACCATAAGTACGATGATTGCCCATATTTTGCGCGATTCCGGATTTGGCTGCAATGCTTTCCTGGGTGGAGTTTCAGTAAACTATAATACTAATTTTTGGAGCAGCACCAATCGTGTTGATGTGGTAGAAGCAGATGAATACGATAGAAGCTTTTTAAAATTATCGCCTGATATAGCGCTTATATCTGCAATGGATGCCGACCATCTTGATATTTACGGAACCGTGGAAAATATGCGGGCAGCATTTATAGATTTTGCTGGCAAGCTAAAACCAGGAGGTTTATTATTGACACGATTTGGTTTACCCGGTGAAAAATTAACTGCGGCTAACCATGTCCGTTATAGTCTTCAAAATGATGCAGCAGATGTGTATGCATCCAATATTATTATGCACAATGGCAGTTATGAATTTGATGTAATGGCCAAAGATTGGATGATTGATAAAGTGGTATTGAACATGGGCGGTATGCATAATGTTGAAAATGCAGTGGCAGCAATTACGATAGCTCATTATTTGGAAATTGCCCCAGATAAAATAAAAAATGCAGTTGCCAATTTTAAAGGAGTGAAAAGGAGATTTGAATATATTATAAGCGCTTCTGAGGCCGAGAAACAAAAAAATGATGTAGTGTATATTGATGATTACGCTCATCATCCTGAAGAACTAAAAGCATTAATAAAAAGCGCTAAAAGTTTATTTAGTAAAAGACGATGCACGGTTGTTTTTCAGCCGCATCTTTTCACCAGGACAAGAGATTTCGCAAAAGAATTTGCCGAAGCGCTTGACCTGGCAGATGAAATTTTAATTCTTCCTATTTACCCGGCAAGAGAGTTGCCCATTGAAGGAGTTACCAGCGAATTGATTTTAAAAAAAATGGAAAACGAAAATGCCGATCTTATTTCTAAAGAGCAATTATTGAATTACCTGGAAAATAATTATTTGAAATCTGTTCAGGCAAGCAGTTATGGCCAGGTATTAATTACCGTAGGGGCGGGAAACATTGATCAATTAATTCAACCAATAAAAAAAATATTGTTGAATAGTAAATAAAAAAATGGCGGAAAATAAACGATATACCTTCTCAAAAATTCTTGCAGCCTTAGTATGGATGGTACTAGGCTCAGGCATGATTGTGCTGTTGGTAGCTGCCATCACCAGAAAGAATAATGAACCTATAACCGGGATCAAAATAAATATTTCCGGTGTGCAGAATAATTATTTTATTGATAAAAACGATGTAATAAAAATATTGGAACATGTTCACGGAAAGAAGTTGGAAAAGGCCGTGGCAGCGTCTCTTGATCTTGTGGCAATGGAAAATGCTTTGCAAAAAGATCAATGGATAAAAAAGGTTGAAATGTTTTTAGACAACAATAATGTACTGCAGGTAACCATCTCAGAACGGGAACCAGTTGCCCGGATCTTCACGGTTTCAGGTGCATCTTTTTATATGGATAGCGCCTTAAAGAGGTTACCATTAAGTGATAAATTTTCAGCACGCCTCCCGGTGTTTACCAATTTCCCAACAGATGTAATTATACTAACCAGGCAGGACAGTATGCTTCTCAAAGGAATAAAGTTGATGAGTGAATACATAGGGAATGATCCTTTTTGGATGGCGCAAATTGAGCAGATAGATATTACGCCTTCACGAAGCTTTGAACTGATTCCAAAACTTGGAAGCCAGGTAATCCGTTTTGGGAATGCGGATAATTATAAAGAAAAATTCAACAAGCTACTTGCCTTTTATAAACAGGTACAAACAAAAACCGGTTGGAACAGATACTCGGTTCTTGACCTTCAGTTTAAGGGCCAGATTGTAGCGGTGAACAGTGATTTAAAAGCAATAAAAGCGGATTCTCTTCGAGCCATACAAATCATGAAAAGCATTATTGCTGAAGCTCAAAAACAAACCAATGATTCTACTCATATTCAATTGATGGAACAGGAAGATAATAGGATCAATATAAATCAGTCGCCTATTATAGAAAATGTTCCGGATGAAAATGAAAACCCCAATGTAGTACCTGAAAATAAAAATAAGACCGGTGTTGTAACCCCTATCCATAATCCTGAAAAACCTGTTTTAAAAAGTAATCCCCCATTGAAAACAGTTATTGTGAAACCGGCAACCAAGAAAAAGGTGGTGGTGAAAAAGGCGGTTGTAAAGGAAAATGAATTAAAAAAACCAGATCAAAAAAATGAACAACAACCAAAAGCGGTGATGCCGCCGAAGAGCGATTATTAGGTGAATGGTGAATAGTCAATGGTAAATTGTGAAAAATTAAAAATTAGAATAAAACATAAACATAAACAACAAGCATAACACAACCCGCTTTTTTATAAACCCTAAATAATAAAAAAGCATGAACAAAAAGAGCAAATTATGAATAACGAACAACCCATTATCGTAGGCCTCGACATTGGCACCACTAAAATTGCCGCCATTGCCGGTAGAAAAAATGAATTTGGCAAACTTGAAATTCTTGGATTCGGGCGTGCCAACAGTAATGGTGTTCAACATGGTATGGTGTTGAACATTGATCAAACCATAAAAGCTATTCAAACTGCGTTGGAAAATTGCTATGCCAGCAATCCAAATTTGCCCATCAGCGAAGTGTATGTGGGCATTGCGGGCCATCATATCAAGAGCCTGCAAACACGGGGCGACATTGTTAGGCAGGATACCGATAATGAAATTAAACAAGCGGAAATTGACCAATTGGTTAACGACCAATACAAAACGTATATACCGGCCGGTGATCAAATCATTGATGTGATACCGCAGGAATTTACGGTAGATAATTTTCAGAATATTCCTGACCCTATTGGATACAGTGGCGTAAAAGTGGGCGCAAACTTTCACATTATTACCGGTGATAAAAATGCCATAAGAAATATTAACCGCAGCGTGGAAAAAGCGGGATTGAAAATAAAGGATTTAGTTCTTCAGCCTCTCGCGTCAGCAGCGGCTGTGATGGGTGATCATGATCTGGAAGCAGGCGTTGCTATAGTTGACATTGGCGGTGGCACCACAGATCTTGCTGTTTTTTATGAAGGTATTTTGAAACATACTGCAGTCATTCCTTTCGGTGGAGAAAATATTACCAATGATATTAAATCAGGATTAGGCGTTTTGAAAACACAGGCAGAGCAAATGAAAGTTCAGTTTGGAAGCGCCCTTGCGGATGAAATGAAATCGAATACATTTATAACCATACCGGGTTTACGCGGCATGGCGGCAAAAGAAATTAGTGTCAAAAATCTTGCTGCTATTATCCAGGCGCGCATGAGCGAGATTATGGATTTTGTTTCCTATCATTTAAAGCAGGTAGGCCTTGATAACCGGATGCTCAATGGCGGTGTAATACTTACCGGTGGCGGCTCGCAGCTCAAACATTTAATTCAGTTGACAGAATATGTAACCGGTTTAAATGCACGCATTGGCTATCCAAACGAGCATCTTGCTGCTGGTCATATTGAAGAACTTGCCAAACCCATGTACGCCACCTGTCTTGGTTTAATATTGAAAGGTTATAATGACTATGAAAATAAACGCAAGCAGTTTGAACTGGAATATGCTAAAATAAATATTCCTGCGAATTTGCAACAGGCAGGCTTAGATGAAGAAGAAGAGGTTCAGGTAGAAAACAAAAATGTAGTGAAGCCAAGAAAAACTTTGAAAAGTTTTTTGGATTCCTGCAAAAACGGACTGATAGAAATGTTTAAAGACGAAGGGGATTCGGAGTTGTAAATGCCCGAAAATGCAGAATAAAGAATAAGGAATAAAGAATAAAAAAGTAAAACCAGGAAGGAGATTCGGAATTGGAAATGCTTAGAAATGTAGAATAAATAATAAGGAATAAAGACTAAAAAATTATAAAGGTGAGAGATTCATTCTTTTAATAAAAATAAAAACCCTTTCATTTTTCCCGACAAAAATGAAAAGATAATTACTAACCAAAAATAAAAAATGCCCTTCGGGGAAATGGAGGAACCTTACTATGTTAGAGTTCGATTTACCTAAAGAACAATCATCTATCCTGAAAGTAATAGGTATAGGTGGTGGTGGCAGCAATGCCGTAAACCACATGTATAGCCAGAATATAGATGGCGTTAATTTCATCATCTGTAATACTGATGCACAGGCCATTTCCAACAGCAATGTGCCTAATAAAATACAACTTGGACCGCATTTAACGCAAGGCCTGGGTGCGGGCGCTAATCCCCAAATAGGACGTGAGGCCACGGAAGAAAGCCTTGAAGAGATAAAGCGCATTCTCGAGGTGAATACTAAAATGGCTTTCATCACCGCAGGTATGGGTGGTGGTACCGGAACCGGAGGTGCGCCTATTATTGCAAAAATTTGTAAAGACCTCGGCATACTTACGGTGGGTATTGTAACTACTCCATTTGCTTATGAAGGGAAAAAACGAATTGCGCAGGCAGAGGAAGGAATCAATAAATTGAAAGATCATGTGGATACTTTATTGGTAATCAGCAATGATAAATTGCGTCACCAATTTGGGAATCTTACCATGAGGGCTGCATTTGCAAAAGCGGATAATGTATTGGCAACGGCAGCTAAATGTATCACGGATATAATCAACAGCACTGGCCAGATGAATGTGGACTTTGCGGATGTGTGTACCGTAATGCGCAGTGGGGGCGTGGCTATTCTTGGAAATGCAGAATGCGAAGGAGAAAACCGTGCTCAAAACGCAATTGAGCAAGCGCTTAATTCACCTTTGCTGAATGATAATGATATCAGCGGCGCCAGGTGGATTTTGATCAATATTAATTCTGCCAATGGCGAACATGAATTTACAATGGATGAAGTGGACATTATTCAAACTTATTTATTAAGCCAGGCGGGTGAAGATTCTGATGTGATTCTCGGATTAGGATATGATGATTCCCTGGAAAATAGAATTGGTATTACTTTGATAGCGACAGGATTTGAGAATAAAGAAGCCTTTAGTAAAAAAGAAGAACCAGTTCAGGAGGTAAAAAAAGAAGAGGAAAAAGTAGTGATGGTTTTGCAGCCGGAGGAAAAGAAAAAAATGAGTCAGCCTTTGTTTTTGTTTGATGAAAAAAATGAAGAACTGGTTGATAAAAATGAAAAGATTGTTGAGGAAAATATATTGGAGCAAAAAGGATTCAAAACTTTAAAAGAAGAAGATGTATATGCTTCTTTGCATAAAGAAGAACCTTTCGAAAAAGCAATGATGCCTAAAATAATAAGCAATCCAAAAACCGAAAACGTAAATTTACGACAGAGAGATGCGGAAATTACTGTTGATAAATCCTCTGAAAATATTGTGTATTTCCAATTATCTTCGGCGCCTGATTCAATCATCCCTTCGGAAGCTAACTGTGTTCAGCCAAAAGCTGAAAGTTTAAATCAAAAGAAACAAACGGAAGTTATTAATAAAGAGGCTAGCACCGTCCCGACGTCAGGCGGTTATTTGGCCAAACCTTCGCAGATCTATGCAGAGGAAAAGCTGAAACATGAATCCAAAACTATTGATGAGCCAACCCCGTTGCAAAAATCTAAACAGGAAGACGAGCCTGTCATAGAAATGCAATTGGTGGTTAAAAATTCCCATGAGGTGGTGGAGGGAGAAAAGGAAGAGAAAGTACACCAGACAATGCCCATCATGATGTCGTCTGTTGAGGAGCCGCCGATGGTGGACGAAACAGACGAACTAAAGCGCCGGGCTATGGATCGTATTGCGAAGTTGAGGAACCTATCTTTTAACGTTAACGCTGCGGATCCTAACAATGAGTTTGAGTCTGTTCCTGCTTACCTCCGCCGCAATATGGAATTGCACAATTCCATCGCCAATGTAGAAAGTTTCTATACCAATTATACCGTAAAATCTGATGAAAATAACAAGGCTGAAATAAGTACCATCAATACTTTTTTGGATGGGAAAAAGCCGGATTGAGGTGAGTGGTGAGTGGTGTCAATGATGAGTGGCTGAATGATTAAATTGTTGTTTAAAGGCGAAAACAATCCAAGAAGCCTGCAATTCATCAATAAAACAATCACCAATCCGGTATTTAAAAGCCACTTCAAACTTAGTATTTCCCGGAAATTCCCTTACCTTCGCGCCTCAAAAATAATTAATAATGAAAACAATTACAATCGAAGGACAAATCAGGACCGAATTTGGCAAAGCAGCCACCCGCCAACTTCGCTCTGAGGAAAAAGTGCCAGCTGTAATTTACGGAGGTGCAAAAGAAATTAATTTTTCTGCTCCGGCGGCAGCTTTTAAAAACATCGTTTATACCCCGGATTTTATGCTGGCAGATGTTACCGTAGAAGGAAACACTTACAAATGCGTATTGAAAGACATGCAATTCGACAAAGTAACCGACCAGCTTATTCATGTGGATTTTCTGGAACTGGTGGGTGACAAAAAGGTAACGGTAAATATTCCTTTAAAATTTACAGGAGCGCCGGCTGGCGTAAAAGAAGGAGGAAAACTGGCCATAAAGATGAAATCTTTAAAAGTAAAAACCCTGCCTGAGCATTTATCGGAAAATATAGAAATGGATATTTCCGATCTCAAATTGAACGAGAATGTGAGGGTACAGGATGTTCACGCGCCTAACATGGAAATACTAAATTCGCCACGTATTCCTGTAGCATCTGTAACCATGACGCGCCAGCTTAAACAGGAAGAAGCTAAGCCTGCGGCTGCAGCAGCACCTGCAAAAGGAGCGCCTGAGGCAAAGGCAGCACCTGAAGCAAAAGCAGCGCCTAAAAAATAAACAAAATCTTTTTTATAAAAGAAGCTATCTCAAAAGGGTAGCTTCTTTTTTTATTTTGAGAAAATCGTCTGTCAGACAGGAAGCCGGCACAAGCTATAGTCGTTTCATGTAAATTATGATACCATCAAAAATATTTGTTCCTACTCCCTTAACCCCCATTTCATCAGTATCTTTTGAGGTCATTTCTATATCCTGGTATCCGCTAGCTCCTTTGTAAGACACTCTAACTTCATTGTGGCATATTCTAACCTCATTGTGACGTGTGCTAACTTCATTGCGGCATGTGCTAACCTCATTGTGGCATGTGCTAACTTCATTGTGGTATGTGCTAACCTCATTGCGATGTGTGCTGAGGCCATTGTGACGTACGCTAACCCCATCGCAAAGTATCCTGAGGTCATTGTGTCATGCGTTGGGCCCATTGCGGACTCATCGAACCCCATTGTGGGCCAGTCGAACCTCATTGCGGGCGAGTCGAAGCCCATTGCGGGAAAGTCGAATCTCATTGGGATAGAATCACACCTCATTGGGAAACCATCACACCTCATTGCGATAGAATCACACCCCATTGGGATACTTTTCACTATAAGGATTATTGCTTCAACCATTCAAAAAATAAAAACGCCCCCGTCCTTTTGCGACAGCCTCTTTTCAATTTTCTTAACAGGTATTTACAACCACAGAAACTATAAAGTTTGCGTACATTTGCCAACTAATTTTTAAACATAGGTATGGATAGGAATACAGTTATCGGCTTTGTCTTATTGGCGTTATTATTTTTTGGATATTTTTATTACACAAGACAGGGGCAGTTGGTTTTGGAAAAACAAAAACAGCACATCCAGGATTCTCTGAACAGAATAAAGCCTAAGACAGATACCTCCTTACTTGCAGCAAAAGCCTCTGATTCTTCTTTGGCGAAAAAAGATAGCTTATTATCTGGTATCAAACAGGATACCACCGGCAAAGAGCAATTGATTACTTTAGAAAACAAATTGGTTAAAATTACTTTTACCAATAAAGGAGGTCAGCCTAAAAAGGTAGAACTTAAAAAGTTTAAAACTTTTGACGGGGATCCTCTTATGATTGACGATGGCACGTTCAATAATATCTCTTATACTATCAATACCGGCGCCAACCAAACCGCTCAAACTTCTGATCTGCTTTTTACTCCTTCATCTGCACATAAAGATGCCAATGGAAATGAGATTATCAGTTTTTATTTGCAATCTCAGGATGGAGAAGCCATCGAGCATCAATTTGTATTGAAGCCGGATAATTACATGATTGATTTCATTATTAAAATTAATGGAGCCAATAAATTATTTACTCAAAATATCCTTAATCTTACCTGGCAGGCCAAAGCCGAGCAGAAAGAAAGAGATATTCAATGGGAGACACAGCAATCTCATGTTTCTTTTGTAGAAAATGATGAGTTCGATTTTGAAACGCTTACCAGGGGCAATGATGATAGTAAGAAA
>DATCWN010000376.1:0-2137 GCA_036566285.1 Hanamia sp. | reverse complement strand
TAAGCGGGCATAATGTTTTTTCAGAAGACCTTACTTCTCATGTAATTAGTCAACTAACGGTTACGGGTACACGAAAATTAATCAATGGCACTTTCGATTGGGTTTATGAAGAAGAGTTTGGTTGCAGAGATGGTTTTCGCTGGAGTCCCGATAGTAAAAAAATTGCTTTCTGGCAGGTGGACGCTACTAAGGTTCGCGATTATTATATGCTGAATACCACCGACTCTGTTTATTCAAAAATAATTCCCGTCGAGTATCCTAAAGTGGGCGAGCCACCATCTCCTGTCAAGATTGGAATTATTACCCTTGACAATAAAAGTATAAAATGGATGAATGTGCCCGGAGACCCGCAGCAGCATTACATTCCAAGAATGGAATGGACACAAAATGCTACTGAAATAGTATTACAGCAATTGAATAGAAAACAGAATGAAAGTAAATTGTTTTATTGCAATGTAAATACAGGTGATGCCCACAACTTTTATACAGAAAATGATAAAGCATTTATTGATATAAAATCAAGATGGAATGATGATGATCCCATCGGGTGGGATTGGATGCGCAATGGAAAAAACTTTTTGTGGGTGAGTGAGAAAGACGGCTGGCGCCATATTTATTTACTGGACCGGAATGGTAAAGAAACGCTTGTAACAAAAGGTGATTATGACATTGATAACATTAAATGTATTGATGAAAAAAATGGCTTTGTTTATTTTATGGCGTCGCCGGATAATGCCACCCAGCTTTATTTATACAGGACCCGGCTGAATGGAAAAGGAAAACTGGAACTGCTTTCGCCTTCCAATTTAAAAGGTACACACGATTATAATATTTCTCCTGAAGCAAAATATGCATGGCATTCCTTTTCTAATTACAAAACTTTTCCAGCTTCGGAATGGGTTTCGTTACCCAATCATAAACCGTTGGATGAAGAAAAAAGTATTGCGAAAAGTTTGAGGGTAAATGAAAACAGTAATATTGAATTTTTCAAAGTAACCACTGAAGATAATATTACGCTCGACGCATGGATGGTGAAGCCCGCCAATTTTGATTCGACCAAAAAATATCCTGTGGTGTTTTATGTATATGGAGAACCGGGTTCGTCAACAGTAACTGACCGATTTGGAGCACAGGATAATCCATACAGATTATTTAATGGTGAGATGAGTATTGAAGGTTATTTTCAAATATCCGTTGACAACCGCGGCACACCTTCGTTACGAGGCAGAGAATGGCGTAAATCTATTTATGGAAAAATAGGAAGATTAAATATCCACGACCAGGCGATGGCTGCAAAAAAAATATTGGAGAAGCCTTATTTTGATAAAGACCGCGTGGCAGTGTGGGGCTGGAGTGGCGGCGGTTCTTCTACTATGAATTTGATGTTTCAATTTCCGGAAATTTATAAAACCGGAATTTCGATAGCCGCGGTTACCAATCTTTTATTTTACGATAATATTTATGAGGAGAGATATATGGGATTGCCACAGGAAAACCTGGACAATTATGTAAAAGGATCACCGATTTATTATGCTAAGAATTTGAAAGGAAATTTATTATTCATTCATGGTACCGGCGATGATAATGTTCATTATGATAATGCAGAAGCCATGCTGAACGAGCTTGTTACCCACAATAAGACATTCCAGTTTATGCCTTATCCCAATCGTACACATAGCCTTCGGGAAGGTACAGGTACCCGTAAACATTTATCAACGTTGTACACAGATTATTTGAGAAAATATTGTCCGCCGGGAGCAAAGTGATCGGAGAAAAAAGGTTATGAGATTTCATTAAAAAAACTGCCTCTTGAAACAGGCAGTTTTTTTAATGAAAAGTCTTTTATCATTGATACATGTCTTTCAAAACTGTTTTCATTTTTACTACTGAGGCAGATGTATTTTTTTCGGAAGCAAATAATGTTTTTGCATCGGCATCATTTCCATAAAAGGCTTCATTGGCTTTTGCATCAATAGAAATGGCCGAACCGCTGAGACTGATGCCTGCAAATAATCCTTTGCTCCTTGAATAAGAATATACTTCGGCTTCCATCTTGTAATCGGTGCTGGCTGTGGAGTTGCGACCTACAGGCCCTGCAGTAACTGAAATATCGCCGCCTAAAGTAAAGCTTCCTTTT
>DATCWN010000199.1:0-11857 GCA_036566285.1 Hanamia sp. | reverse complement strand
TTGTTTTGTAAGTTCGCTTCTTCGGCGGAAGAGCGGTTTTACTATTTGCATGTTTATGCGTTTTTTGATTCGTGCATATAATTAAGAATAGCCGGCAAAAGATTAGCTTTATCGTAATAAATTATTTTAAATCAGAAATTATAAAATGGAAGTACCTGTTTCTAGCATGTTTAAAAATGAACGCCATGCTTTTATTTTGAAGCAAATAAATTTACACAACAAGGTATTGTCTTCAGAGTTAAGTAGTGAATTACAAGTTTCTGAGGATACCGTCAGACGCGACCTGGCCGAACTTTCAGATGCAGGAGAAATTATCAAAGTGCATGGTGGTGCGCTTTCAAAATCGTATCATTATCCCATTCAACAAAATTTAAGCTATGCCCAGGCCGACAAAAAAAGAATAGCAAAAAAAGCCATCAAACTTATTCAGCCGGGAATGACGTTATTAACTGAAGCCGGGACCACCATGTTAGAAATGGTAAGAATGATACCGGATACTATGGAAGCAACGTTCTTTACTGTAAGCCCATTGATGGCTTTGGAATTGGCAGCACATCCACTGCTAACGGTTATTCTAATCGGCGGACAGATAGACATGTCCTCACAAATAAATATTGGGGAAAAGCCCATAAGCGACCTTGCGGATATAAAGGTTGATTTATGTTTTTTGGGTGCGCATGGCCTTGATGCAAAAGCAGGCCTGACGGAAGCTGAATGGAAAATAGCGCAGGTTAAAAAAGCGATGATCAAGTCAGCGGCTAAGCTGGCCGTGATTACTATTTCTGAAAAATTAAACTCCGTTTTAAAAATGAAACTGTGCAATATGCACGACATTGATTACCTGATTACAGAATTAAAACCCAATGATAAGCGATTGACATCTTATAAAAAAAATACGCAAATAATTTAAACCAAAAGCCATACAAGAACTAATAAAACCAGTATCAGTTCAGCATTTCGTCTATTCTTACAAATTCATAACCTCTGTTTTTTAACTCCCTGATAAGATGCGGTAGCTTAAAATAAAATTTATCCGTGCGCCTGGGATCTGTGCCAAAATGCAATAGCAAAATAAATCCGTTTAACCCATTTGTTGAACCTTCTTCATATTCCAAAATAGATTTCATTATGAAATCGCTGCTTACATATTTATTGCCCATTTCCGGATAAGTATAATCCGCATTGCTACGCGTTCCAGGTGAAAAATTTACTAATTGTAAACCCATTTGTTTCGTCCATGCAGCAATGGAATCATTGTACCATTCGTAAGGCGGCAAAAAATAATAAGCCTGTTTTTTACTAATATTCCATTCTTTCAATTTCTGATAAGAACTTTCCAGGTCTTCCCTGAATTCATCATGAGTAATTAAGAGGCTATCTCTTTTCATCCAGTCGCAATACAACAAATGTCTATCAGAATGAGAACCCAAATAATTTCCATTTTGCTGCAATTTTTTTATGATAGTTTTGAAAGAGGCATTTTTATAAAAATTCCCGGTAAAGAAAAAAGAGCCACGAATATTTTGTTGCTGTAAAGTTTTTAAAATGGATTCGCTACCATCTCCAAATTCATCAGCAGTGAAAACCAACGCGATCTTTTTGACAGTAGTATCTCCACGAATGATTCCACCATAAGAGATTACTCTGTTTAATTCAACATCGCTTTTATTTTGAGATAACATTTCTTTTGCAGAAAGAAAATACACCAGTGAAAAAAGAAAGATGAATTTTATCATCGGTATTATTTAATGATCAGTCATTGGAGATTCTGCCATCTAAAACAGAATATTTCATGCGGAAATCTTTGGAGAATACAACCAGGTTCGCCCTGGAACCCACTTCTATTTTACCGATATTTTTTGCCTGTATTAATTGAGCCGGATACGTGGAAGCCATACGCAATGCCTCTTCCAAGGGGATCCCTACTTTTTCAACACAATTTTTTACAGCCTGTAAAAGGGTAAGGCATGAACCGGATAAAGTACCATCAGGCAGTGTAAAACGGTCTTTTTGTTTTACATGAACATACGCACCTTCTTTCACCTCTTCCACAGCATCAGTAATTAAAAACAATCTTTCATTCATTAATTTTTTGCTGATGGCTAAAGCATTAAAATCAACATGAATGCCATCGGCAATGATGCTGGCAAAAATATTTTTAGAAAGAAAAGTAGCTCCCGGCAAACCGGTATCACGGTGATGAATCGGCGACATCGCATTGAATAAATGCGTGGTAGTAGTGATACCACTTTCAAAGCCCTTTACCGCTTCACCGAAAGTAGCATTGCTATGCCCTGCAGAGATAACCACTCCGTTATCTTTTAATAATTTAATGATTTCAGGATCGCACATTTCGGGGGCAAGTGTCATCATTTTTAAAACGCCATCAGCTTCTTTTAATAATTCTTCCACTTCTTTTTTCTCCGGGCGTTTAATGTATTGTATCAAATGGGCTCCGCGTTTTACAGGATTGAGGTAAGGCCCTTCAAAGTGCAGGCCCATAACAGCAGGATGCGGATTCTCTTTTACCACCTTTATCGCTTCGCGAAATATTTCCATTGAGTTAGTGGCTAATGTTACATAAAAACCAGTGGTACCGGTAGCTACAAGGCCATCTGCCATAGATTTTAAAGCAGCTGCCGAGGGTTGATTGGAAAATAAATAACCGCCGCCGCCATAAATCTGCAGATCAATAAATCCAGGTGCAATAAAATAATCAGTACAATCAACTTTCGTAACATCGGGAGGAATAGATCCTACTTCCTCCAATCCTTTTATGACACCATCTTTGATGAGAAGCGATTTGCCAGAGACTTTTTCTTTCCCTGTAAAAATAGTAGCATTGATAAAAGCAGTTAACATGTTTTTGAAATTTTAAATAAACGGTTTTAAGAATGCAGGAATAATCCAGATTAAAATAAATAAAAAGGCCAAGGTACAAACACTTTATTTTGCAGAAATAAATTTCAAAAAATTGACACGCATTGGCCTAATATCTGACACGCACAATTTCCTGGATGAATCCGTTTTTGAGCATTTCAAAAACTGTGATGAGATATGGCATGGCGGAGATTTTGGAACCGCAGCAATTGCGGAAAAACTTCAATCATTTAAACCACTTCGCGGCGTATATGGAAATATTGATGGCTACGATATAAAAAGCGTGTATCCGGAACAGTTAGTATTTATGTGTGAAGAAGTAAAAGTGATGATGCGCCATATCGGCGGCTATCCTCCGCGGTATAATGCTGAAACCAAAAAGGAATTATTAATCCACAAGCCACAACTCTTTATTAGCGGGCATTCGCATATTTTAAAAATAATGTTTGATGAAAAATTAAATTGCCTGCACATGAACCCGGGCGCTGCGGGCAGGCACGGCTGGCAAAAAGTAAGAACATTGATCCGCTTTGTTATTGACGGAAAAAATATGAAAGATTGCGAAGTGATAGAGTTATAAAACTTTGAACATCAAACATCTCACAGCTGGCTTTTGTCAATATCTAATCGAAAATCTAAAATCTTCAATTTACCCAATCTGCAATAAAAATATTGGTATCACGGGTGCCACCATTATTTCGGTTACTGCTGAAAATAATTTTTTTGCCATCATGGCTGAACATGGGGAAAGCATCAAAACCCTTATCCCTGCTTATCTTTTCTAATCCTTTCCCGTTTATATCTGTGATGTACATGTTGAAAGGGAATCCTCTTTCATATTCATGATTGCTGCAAAAAATAATATGCTTTCCATCAGGCATAAAGTTGGGCGCCCAATTGGCTTTGTCCAAAAAAGTAATTTGACGCGCATCACTTCCATCTGCGTTGGCAATAAATACTTCCATGGAAGTGGGCGCTACCAATCCCTGTAACAATAAGTTTTTATAATCTTCAATTTCTTCTTGTGTTTTTGGGCGGCTTGCACGCCAAAGGATATTCTTGCCATCAGGGCTAAACCAGGCGCCACCATCGTAACCCAATGTGTTAGTAATTTGCTTTACATTATTTCCATCAAGATCCATTGTGTAAAGATCAAGATCCCCGTTACGCATAGACGTAAATACCATTTTATCACCTTTTGGAGAAATGGTGGCTTCTGCATCATATCCTTTTGAATCAGTAAGTTGCTTTATAATTTTCCCATCAAGATCCGCTTTAAAAATATCAAAGCTTTCATAAATAGGCCAGATGTATCTTTTCATCTTTTCTCTATCAGGCACCGGCGGGCAATCCTTTGAACCAAGGTGTGTAGATGCGTATAAAATGTGTTTCCCATCAGGATAAAAATAAGCGCATGTAGTACGGCCAGTTCCTGTACTTACCAACTTTGGAACAAATGGTTCCTCCATAGTTTCCGGGATCTTACCCATCCATATCTGATCACACATGATTCCATTCTTTGTATCTGTACGCTGATAAACAATATTTTTGCCATCAAAACTAAAATACGCTTCGGCGTTATCGCCACCAAAAGTAAGCTGGCGCAGGTTTTTGAAATGATGCTCGCCAGGATATTGAATGGTGTCATTGGTAGTAGCAAGCGATGAATTTTTTATATTCTCTTCAGGAGGAAATATAAAAAATGCTGCCAAAATAAGTGGTATAAAAACTTTGAACATGTTACTTCTTTAGTATAGTGCAACTTAATAAATTTTACAGTCAAATTATAAAACCGTTACATAATATTGAGTTCCATTCAAATCAATTTTCGAAAATGTATCTTTAATTCCAGATTTACACAAATGGATTCCAATTCCTGCTTTGCAAAAATATTAAAGGCCATTCCCACAACTCTTTTTCTCTGCGTATCTCAACATAACTTATTTACGAAAACATAACTTTCAAAAGGATTTCTAAGTTGCATTAAATTTGCGCCATGGTACCATTGAAGCTATTTTTTTTTATTACACTTACTACCTTTTTTCTTACGTCGTGCGGCACACACGATAAAGAAACCAAACAGGAAATACCTGCTACTAATTCAATAGAATTTATAAAGGCTGCTATCAAACAATATCCTGATTCTCTGATGTTGATACAGGATTTAATAGAAGCCTACAGAAATGAAGGCTATTATGATTCTGCAATTGCCCTTACCGATTCTGAAATAAAAAAAGACAGTGGCAACGCCTACTTATGGAATATAAAGGCAACTTTATATTTTGAGAATAACGACACGGCTCATGCCATAAAATCTCTTGAACAAGCCATTGCTATTTATCCCTTACCTGAATACCTTGTGGCCCTGGGAACCATTTACGCAGAAATAAAAAGCAGAAATGCATTGATGATTGCCGAGGAGCTTTTGAAAACAAATAAAATCAAATCGGGTAAGGATGCCTACTTTATAAAAGGGCTTTATTATAACTATACCAATCAACCAAACACGGCAATTACTTTTCTGGATAGTTGTCTGCGGCTGGATTTTACTTACATGTACGCGTATCGTGAAAAAGCCATAGCCTTGTATAATTTATCAAAATATGAAGAAGCAATCACAGTTTTAAAAAGAGCGGTTACTATTCAGAATAATTACGATGAAGGATATTTTTGGATGGGAAAATGCTATGAAAAATTGAATCAAAATGAAGAGGCCATCCGAAGCTATCAGAACGCCTTACTGTATGATAAAAATTATACCGAAGCAAGAGAAGCGCTTAATAAAATTCAGAATAAAAATTAAGAATTAAATATTTGACATTCAACATAAAATAAAACAAATGCCCATCATAGCCCCATCACTTTTGACCGCTGATTTTTTACATCTCGAAGATGCCTGCAACATGTTGAATGAAAGCCAGGCCGATTACTTTCATCTTGATGTTATGGACGGACGTTTTGTTCCAAATATTAGTTTTGGAATGTCAATCATTAAACAATTACGAAAGACAACTTCAAAATTTTTTGATGTTCATCTAATGATTTTGGAACCAGAAAAATATACAGAAGAATTTAAAGATGCAGGAGCTGATGGCCTGACGGTTCATATAGAAGCATGCTCGCATTTGCATAGAAATATTCAACAAATAAAATCGTTGGGAATGAAGGCTGGCGTGGCTGTTAACCCTCATACTCCTGTATTATTTTTGCAGGATATCATTGCTGACATTGACCTGGTCTGCCTTATGAGTGTGAATCCCGGCTTCGGTGCGCAATCATTTATTCCTCATTCCATACAAAAAATAAAAGAGTTAAAAACTTTAATAACGCAGACAAATTCATTCGCAAAAATTGAAGTTGATGGCGGTGTTTCTTTGCTAAATGCTAAAGAGATATTAAACGCCGGAGCAGACATTCTGGTAGCCGGAAATGCAGTATTTGGTTCTAAAAATCCAAAGGAAACGATTGAAAAATTAAAGGCATTATAAGGTTATAGTCCATCATATATTTGTTGTAACACAGGAATCGTTTGTTTTACCCAATCGGTTTCGGTAGTATCCCAATCGTACTTTTTTAGAATGGCATCTTCCAGAATTTGCCGTGCTTCAAAGGCTTGTTCTTTTGAGTAAAAACAGTCAATCCATTTTTTATCAAGTTTCGTTTCACTTTGAATACTAATGCCTCCGGTGTACCAGTTAAAGCAGCAGGGTATTGCTTCAAAATCAATAGTGGTAGCACCTCCATTGACAAAGCCGGTTAGGTAATAAGCATAAAACTGAACACTTTCTTTTGCGCGTCTTTTTATTTCTTCTGCATTTTCTGGCCTTGTCGGCTTCTGAGCCCATTTAAAATTTTTTTTTGCAAAAGGATTTTTATCGGCATCCGCCCAATAAGTATGGCTCGCTTTAAAAGTTAATTGAGATACGTGTTTATTTTCAGTACGTCTTAATAATAATTCATCTTTATTAAGCCTTCCAATTTTATAAACAGCGTTTTCGTCATTATCAAAAACCACATTTATTGTGTTCATATCCAACCTAAATTTTCCATAATTCATTTTTCCTTGTGGATTTTCAAGCATCACAGAATCCGTCATAAAAACAATTCCGGATTTAAATTCAATGCCATTCTCTTTAAACGAAATATCCTTCGATGTGGGATTGTCTGCCTCCTCAAGTTGCCAATATTGACACAGCAAATGAAAAGTATCTTTGTCAGCAACAACCTCATCGTCAACCATTTTATCATTGGTGCGCTGTTGGGGCATAGTACAATTAGCAAACGAAAAAACGATAACAAAAAACAAAAATAGATTCTGCATTTTTCAAAAATAATTAAAATTATAAGGAAGTAAATTTTAAACATAATTTCAATAAACATTATCTTCATCCAATGAGATTAACGGTTTTTATTTTCTTTTTTTTTGCAACACTTTCATCTGTTGCACAAAAGAGAGTAGCTTATGTATCCGGTAAAGTTATTGATGAAAATGAAACACCCATGGAGGGTGTAAGCATTACGATTCTGGGAAAACAAAATGGGGTCATTACTTCTGATTCAGGAACTTATCACATAACAGTTCCGGCGGAAAAAGCATTTGCATTGGTGTTTTCTTATTCCGGGTATAGAGATGAACAAAAAAACTTTTACCTAAGTGAAAAGGAAGCGGAACAACTAACAGTTAAGCTTACGCGCACGGGCAAAACTTTGGAAGCCGTTGTAATTAGCAATGAAAAAGAAAGAAAAGAAGCAGGTCTGATAAGAATAAACCCCAAGAACGCAATATCCTTACCCAGTGCCATTGGTGGCGTGGAAGGACTGATTAAAATTTTAGTAGGAAGCAATAATGAACTTACTTCTCAATACTCAGTTCGTGGAGGAAATTATGATGAAAACCTGATTTATATAAATGACTTTGAAATTTTCAGGCCCTACCTGGTACGCAATGGGCAACAAGAAGGATTGAGCTTTATTAATCCTGAAATGGTAAAAAATATCAATTTTTACAATGGGGGGTTCCAGGCAAAATACGGTGATAAAATTAGTAGCGTTCTCGACATTCAATACAAAAAACCGGTGACATTGAGAGGTTCTGCCTATGTTAGTCTTTTAGAGCAGGGCCTGCATTTGGAAGGTGTTTCAAAAAATAAAAAGCTTTCCTGGTTGTTTGGCGTAAGAAGTAAAACAAACCGAAATCTATTGAGCAGCCAGGAAACACAGGGCAATTATATTCCGTCTGCCTCAGACTTACAGGCCTTTCTTACTTACCAGATTTCTCCAAAATCACAATTGGAAATACTCGGAATTCTTTCGGGTTCCAAATTTACTTTGATCCCTGAATCAGCACAAAAATCCACAGCCGTTTTTTCACCCTTATTTACAGCCAATATCGGGCTTGATGTATTTTTTCAAGGGCAGGAAAAAGATAGTTATAACAGCAACCTTATTGGTATAAGTTTAGTTCAAAATGTAAATAAAAGAGTGAAGCTAAAATGGATGGCGAGCCGCCATGGAGATAATGAAAGTGAAAATTTCGACATCACCGGCGCCTATCTTTTTGGTGAAAGAAGTTTTGACAAAACCAAGCCTGATTTTGGCCAGATAACCAATCCACTTGGCGCGGGAATATTTCAAAACTATGCACGAAATCAATTGAACATACAGGTTTATAATATCAGTCATAAGGGAAGCTTTGATAAAGGAAAACATTTTATACAATGGGGGGCCGGTGTGGACCATACGCTGATTACCGATAAATTAAATGAATGGGAGTTTAAGGACAGTGCAGGATACTCTTTACCCTTTAATCCAAATTCATTGAATTTAAGCAGCGTTCTTAAATCACACGCTCATCTTACCATTGATAAATACAGTGGTTATTTGCAGGATAATATTCGTCTAAGCAATACCGTTAGTGATGTAACCTTACAAGTTGGTGTGAGGTTTAATTATAATTCGCTCAATGAAGAATTTATTGTAAGTCCCCGCGGCCAGATTAGTTATAAACCCAATTGGAAGCATGATATTATTTTCAAAGCTTCAGCCGGAATATACGACCAGCCTCCTTTTTACCGGGAAATAAGAAGATACGATGGCACTATTAACACTGCATTGAAGAGCCAAAAAAGTATCCAGTATGTGGCAGGCTTCGATTATAATTTATCAACTGGCGGTAGACCCATGCGCATTACTACCGAGGCGTATTACAAGTCCTTGACCGATGTAGTTCCTTATGATATTGATCATGTACGCATCCGGTATTATGGAGAAAATAATGCAAAAGCGTACGCTACAGGAATTGAAACACGAATTTTTACTGAGCTGGTAAAAGATGCTGAAAGCTGGTTTAGCATTGGCATAAGCCAGACAAAAGAAAATCTGAATAATGATTTTTATTACACTTATAAAAATGCCAATGGTGAAATAATCACTTCCAACACCACAGACCAAAGAGTGGCGGATAGTATAAGAACCGATGTTGGTTATGTAAGAAGGCCAAGCGACAGATTGTTAACGATGGGGTTATTTTTACAGGATTATTTAAGTACCAATAAAAATTTTAAAGTGCACTTAAATATGATTTACGGAAGCAACATGAGTTATAATATTCCCAACAATGCGAAGTATCGCAATGCCCTCATCATTGAGCCATACATCAGGGTTGACGTAGGTTTCAGCGCTTTATTGCTAAGTGAGAAATCGTTACGTCGCAGTCATTCTCCGTTCCGTAATTTTGATAATATCTGGGCCAGCCTTGAGGTGTTTAATATCATTGACCGCGCCAATGTAATTTCATACCAATTGATAAAAGATTTTGCCAATAACACTTTCAGCATTCCTAACCGCCTGACACCACGATTGATTAATTTTAAATTGCTAGCAAGGTTTTAAAGTAAAATGATTCTTAAAAATTAATTGAGTAGTTAGTTCATTTATGTAAATTATTAAAGCATGAAGAAAAAACAAATTAAAGGAAAGAAATCAGGTGCGCTCAAGCCTTACGTTGAAACTATTAAACTGCTAAAGTCAGCAATATTATCCAGCCGGTATCGGGCAGCGGTATTAGCAAATAAAGAAATGCTGGGCTTGTATTTCGCAGTAGGCAAATTGATTTCTGAAAAAACCCAAAAGGAAAAATGGGGCGCTAAAGTGCTTGAACAAATTTCAAATGATCTGCAAAAAGAATTGCCAGGATTGAGAGGTTTCTCAGCTTCCAATATAAAGAGAATGCGAATATTTTATGATGGTTGGGAAGACCATTTTTCAATTTATGAGTCAACAATTAACCCAATTAGTTCGACAACGTCGAACCAATTGAAAAGCGGTCGCAATAAAAAAACTGTAATTAGTTCGACAGCGTCGAACCAATTACAATTAACTGATGGTAAAGGAATTACAATTAGTCCAACGCTGTCGGACCAATTTAAAAATTATTTTTTTTCAATTAGCTTTAGCCATCATTATGAGATAATTGGCAAAACAAAATCTATAGAAGAGCGCTTATTTTATATAACGAAAGTAGCAACTGAATTCTGGTCATTAGTTAGTCTAAAATACCATCTTACTTCCAGGCTATATCAAAAGCAGGGAGCATTACCAAACAATTTCAACAAGACAATTTCACAAGACGATTTACGGGCAAAAGCACTACAATCTTTTAAAGATGAATACCTCCTCGACTTCATTAATATTGAAGATCCGGATGAAGAAGATGAACGACTGATAGAAAATGAAATTGTAAGAAACATAAAAAAATTCCTACTCTCGCTGGGAAATGATTTTGCTTTTATTGCAAACCAGCACCGGTTCAATATTGATGAAACCGAATATTTCGTTGACCTGTTATTTTTTAATCGGAGGCTACAATGCCTTGTGGCTTTCGATTTAAAGAAAGGAAAATTTAAACCGGATTATTTAGGCCAAATGAATTTTTATTTATCAGCATTGGACGACATGGTGAAACTACCTCATGAGCAGGCATCCATAGGTATTGTACTATGCAAAGAAAAAAATAATAAAGTAGTGGAATTTTCATTCCGTGACTTTAATAAACCTATGGGAATTGCCACTTACAAAACGGCAAATGAATTACCGAAAAAATATAAAGGGTTACTCCCTGATGCAAAAACCCTCAAAAAATTAATGGAGTAATTAAAGAGATTAACAAAAAAATTTACTTAAATAAAATAAAATGATAACAGAGCCAGGATTACAGATCACTCAAATAGAAATTTACAAACTCTCTATTCCTTTAAAAGAACCCTTCGTAATATCGCTCGGGACTATCCATAATGCGGAAAATATTGTTGTTGTAATACGCACGGATAAAGGGTTAAGCGGATTTGGAGAATGCAGCCCTTTTATAACAATCAATGGTGAAAGCCAAAGCACTTGTTTTATAATTGGCCAAATGCTGGCACGCGTTCTCAAAGAGAAAAATACTTTGGACATAGAAGGCAACATGGCATTAATGGATAAAACGATTTACGGAAACAGTAGCATCAAAAGCGCCTTTGATATTGCCATGCATGATTTGGCAGCGCAAAATGCAGGTATCCCTTTGTATCAATTTTTGGGCGGCAAAAAAAACAAAAAGTTGATCACAGATTATACCGTGAGCATAGGTACTCCGGAAAAAATGGCTGAGGAAGCATTGAAAATAAAGGAAGCAGGTTTCCCTGTTATCAAAGTAAAACTGGGTGAAGGAGAAAAAATTGATATAGCAAGAATAAAGGCCATCCGAAAATTAATAGGCAAAAAATTGCCACTACGAATTGATGCCAATCAAGGCTGGGACGTACATACAGCAATCAAAACTTTACAGGCTTTGGAAGAATATAACATCCAATATTGTGAAGAGCCGATACCACGATGGGATTTTATGAGATTGAAAAAAGTAAAAAAGAAAAGCCCGATCCCTGTAATGGCAGATGAAAGTTGCAGCGATCATCACGATGCAAAAAGATTAATACAATTA
>DATCWN010000174.1:0-4963 GCA_036566285.1 Hanamia sp. | reverse complement strand
GAAAGGGATTGGTCAATTTCATTAAATTTTTATTTTTCGGATTAGTCACTCTACTAAAAAAGGGTATAGATATAACTTCTGTAGCCAATCAACCTCAGTACAAAAAGCTCAATGATGAGTTTGTTTTTTATAGAGAAAGCTATGATTTTGTTGAGCATAATTATTCGTCATTTTCGGGTTGAGAATTGGTTGTGCCTTTTTCCACATTAATAAATGTGTTGCTAGTTTCCGGATGGCGGATTTTTCCTCCAAGATTTCCTGCCCAGGCCATGGCGAAGAAAGTGATAGCTGAAAAGGCGAAAGCAACCAGGAATGCTTTTGATGCAAACGCTGATTTGATTTTATAAAGTACTATCGCTAACAAAGAAAAAACGCCGGTTATTTCCATCAGCCAAAAAGCTTTTTCAGATGCTTCTTCATGGTCATGAATTAAGGCTTTGGAAATGCCTGAAAGATGTTCAACACTTTCTTCTGCCGGTTCACCGGTGAGTAAAACGGGTATGGCGATAATGGCCATGATAACGATAATAAATGCACCGGTGATTTTGCCGGTATCTTGTTTCTTAATAATGCTGTAAAGTAATATGGCACTGCCTATCAGGGTTCCGATTATAGGGAAATGATTTAGCAGCAAATGAATATGAGTTGGGTTCATTGCTAATAATTTTAATTGAGAATGATATATTACTGTTCAAAAAATGAAGTCAGTAATCTAAGAAGTAGTATTGAAAATACTCAACAAATTCTTGGCGGCTGCCAGATATTGGAAAGAAAGGAGGTTGGTAGGAATTGGTCTTTGGTTACAAAGCTATTCTTTTGTAAAAACTGAATTGGCTTTTCAATGGAAACTTTTGCCGATGGCAGATATACGTTTGAAAAAGACGATACACAATTGCTGTGTGTTTTAAAAGGTAATTTCATATCCTTATCATAATCCGCATCTTTCACATAATCCCCTGCATAATGAGCGTATAAAAACTGCCATAAAGTAATATCCTTATTTTCTTCCCTGTGCTCCATGAAATGTTCAATAAGCAGCGGCGCTTTCAGCAATTGATGTAACTCAGTTGTTGAAAACAGGTAAATGAAAAGGAATGATATGGCAAATAGTTTTTTCAAGAGGCCAAAAATAAACTGAATTGTTTACTCAGATTATGATTGTAGTCATACAAAATCAAAATCCATATCATTTAAGAAATACTTAACTGATATGCCTTTAAAATTATTAGAATCATTTTTCCGCATGATTGGTATCATACCTGGTAATCTCTCTAAAATATATTTTTGCTCTGTTTAGAAATGAATACATTTTTTGCAAAATAAATTTTTAAAATGGCTAATTATATTTCAGGAGAAGAGGCTGTAAAAGTTATCAAATCAGGCGATAAAATTTTTGTGCATGGTGGCGCAGCAACACCACATTTTTTATTAGAAAAAATGGTAGAGCGGGCAGATGAATTAAAAGATGTAGAATTAATAAGCATCAGCAGCCAGGGCGCCGCGCTTTATGCAGATGAAAAATACAAGGACAATTTTCATATCAATTCATTATTTGTCTCTGCTAATGTAAGAAAGGCTGTAAATGAGGGTAGGGGAGATTACATTCCTGTGTTTTTAAGTGAAATTCCCAACTTATTCAAAAGGAACATTATTCCATTAGATGTGGCATTGGTGCATGTTTCGCTTCCTGATACACACGGATTTTGTTCTCTCGGTGTTTCAGTGGATGTGGCTGCTACTGCAGTTAAAACAGCGAAATATGTTATCGCACAGGTAAACCCCAACATGCCAAGAACTTTCGGAGATGGCCAGGTTCATATTGATTCTTTTGATGCTTTGATTTACACAGAAAGTGCCTTGCCGGAAGTGGTTTCCGGTGGAAGCGATTCACCGCTTTTTAAGAAAATCGGAAAATTTTGTGCAGACTTAATTGAAGATGGCGCTACTATTCAAACAGGAATCGGTGCCATTCCAGATGCTGTATTGGCCAGCCTTTCAGATCATAAAGAATTAGGCATCCATACAGAAATGTTTTCTGATGGCATCCTTCCTCTGGTAGAAAAAGGCATAATTACCAATCAGCATAAAAAAAGATGCCGCGGAAAAATTGTAACAGGCTTTATGCTTGGAAGCAGAAAACTGTACGACTTTGCTCACGATAATCCTGAAGTACTGGTGATGAATATTGATTATGTAAATGATACCGCAGTCATCAGAACCAACCCGAAAGTAGCTGCCATTAACAGCGCCATTGAAGTAGATATTACAGGCCAGGTTTGTTCTGATTCTATTGGCACCTATCATTATTCGGGCGTGGGCGGACAAATTGATTTTATAAGAGGCGCGGCATTATCAGAAGGAGGAAAACCAATCATAGCTTTAGCTTCAACAACTTCTAAAGGTGATTCTAAAATAGTTTCTTTTTTAAAACAGGGAGCCGGCATTGTAACTACAAGAGCTCATGCGCATTACATTGTTACCGAATATGGCGTAGCTTATTTGTATGGAAAAAATATGCGCGAAAGGGCACATGCTTTAATTAAAATTGCACATCCCGATCATAGGGAAATGCTGGAAAGAGAAGCGTTTGAGAGATTTAAGCACTTGTGATTTTTTCCTGAATGAAGCAGGTATTTCAGAAGCCATTTCCTTAACTATGGTATTGTCCACTACTTCGCCATTTAAATTTTCCTGAATGGCTGTATGCGTCATAGCTTTCAAACGGTCCATAGGCTTCTGCTGTATCGAATAAGGTAACACCCTGGTCGAATGCTTTCCTGATAATGTTCAGCATTTCAGCCCGGGTCGGTATTGTTGTTTGATAAGTACGCCACATATTCTGCACACCGAGTCCAACGCTGGAGACTTCGAGTGTACCAAGCTTACGGCGTCCGGACAAAGTTTCTGCCAATGTATTTTGA
The DNA here is from genome assembly GCA_036566285.1 of Hanamia sp. GTDB lineage: Bacteria > Bacteroidota > Bacteroidia > Chitinophagales > Chitinophagaceae > Ginsengibacter. Next base: position 2,042 of record DATCWN010000174.1, on the reverse strand, counting down.
GAGCCTTTATTATTTTCTTGTTCTGTCTTTTGCGCACTGGCAACGGAAGCTATTACAGAGCCTCCGGCTAATGCCAATCCTGTTTTAAAAAGCTTACGTCGATTCATGTCTTTATATATTTATGTTAATGCTGCGGGTTATTATTTATTGTTGTCATTGTTCTTCATTTTAACCGGCCTCATCAGATGCGAGAACGTGAGTGAGCCCATCTTCCATTTGCCGTTTTCTTTGATATATACTTCGGTTACCATAAAAGGATTGATTACTTCCTTGCCGCCCACTTCTGCCACCAGGTCAATGTCATTTAAGAGTATTGCGGTGTTACCAAACATGTTTACCGCAACCGAATAAATTTCCGTTTTTTTGTACCAAATCCCCCCGCTTTTAATTACACTGATTTCCCGCTCTTTACCCCAGCTTCCGCCCATATGAACGAAGACAGATTTTTCATCGAATAGTACATTTAAAGAATCTACATTTTTATCGGCCATCCAATCCCATTTTTTCTTTGAGAGATTTTTGATTTCTTCTTCATTTGTGTTACCTGCAGCAGGAGGATTTATGCTTTGGTATTCCTTATCAGTTACATCTTGCAACCAGATGGTTTTTCCTTTTTGTGCAGGTGAAATGGCAACATAAGCGAACTCACTTTTTGGCGCTGCCGCATGCCAATGCTCTACGCCTGGTGCGCATTTGATAACATCGCCCTTGTGTATGATTTGTACCGGTTTGCCTTTTTCCTGGTAATATCCGGTGCCATCCGTAATTAGTAAAATTTGTCCGCCGGGATGAACATGCCAATCCAATTTTGAACCCGGTGAATAGACCGCCTGGGCTACGCCGAAATTGAAAATATTATCCGGTTGGCTTAATTCATTTAGCCAGATAGTGCCTGTGTAATTATCTGTGTTTTTACCGATTTCACCTTTAGGAAAAATGGAATCCTGCGACATTGCTTTGGTATAGAAAGCGGCAGAAAATACAATCATTACATACAATACTTTTTTCATAATTTTTCTTTTATTAGTGATTTAAACTTCCAGTTTTCTTTCTCCCAGCCATTTTACCATTGCAGGATCACGGTGATCAAAGAAACTGCTTTCCTTTTTATCTAAGGTTTTGATTGCTTCCATATCTTCTCCACTTAATTCGAAATCGAGGCTGTTGAAGTTCTCTTCCATCCGTATGCGGCGGACTGATTTTGGAATCGCCACCACACCTCTTTGAGTAAGCCAGCGAAGAATTACCTGTACAACGGTTTTGTTATATTTCTTTCCGATTGACAGCAACAATTCATTTTGAAAGATATTGTTTTTGCCTTCGGCAAACGGCCCCCACGATTCTATCTGTACATTATTTTCTCTTAAAAATTTCTGCGTTTCAATTTGCTGGTGAAAAGGATGTGTTTCGATTTGATTGACTGCCGGAACAATATCGTTGTGAACAATTAAATCAATAAGTCTGTCCGGATGAAAATTGCTTACGCCAATGGCTCTAACTTTTCCTTCTTTATACAAATCCTGCATGACCCGCCATTCACCGTACACATCGCCATACGGCTGATGAATCAGGTATAAATCCAGGTAATCTAACTGTAATCGTTTTAATGAATTTTCAAAGGCTTTTTTGGTTCCTTCAAAACCTTTGGACTGTATCCAAAGTTTGGTGGTGATAAACAAATCTTCTCTTGGCACACCACTGTTTTTTATCGCTTTTCCAACTGCTTCTTCATTCATATAAGAAGCTGCAGTGTCAATTAAACGATACCCGGTTGAGATGGCATCAACTACGCTTCTTTCACATTCCGCTAAATCTGTTACCTGGAATACTCCAAATCCAAGGATTGGCATTTGCACCCCATTATTTAATGTAACCTTTAGCATTTTTATTTTTTTACAGAGCAAAGGTCTTGCCTTTTATTTGGCAGTATGGTATACAGGTTACGGTTTTATCTACCAATATTACTGTTTATGGAATGTGAATCAATAAAGGCTTGCATAAAGCAGTAATTTTGAAATTAATAAAACACGGGTTATGAATAA
>DATCWN010000046.1:0-20143 GCA_036566285.1 Hanamia sp. | reverse complement strand
TTTCTTATGGAATAAAAATCATTATTGCATCTTACCTGTAAACGGCGCCGGTTTTTGAATAAAATATTTTTTTAACCACGGAATTGATTCTTTCCGTAAAAAAAATTGTTATGAACTCAAAGACCATTTTACAAAGCGATTTATTGGATATTGTTTTTGAAAATAGAAATAAAGAATATGGCGCGTATGCTTTAAGAAAACATTATGAAGAGCGAATGAGTTTTTCTCTTTTAATCATGTTCGGATTGGTGTTGATTTTTTTTCTCTTTCGGTTTTTGTTCAGTGGTATTAATGATACCGGCCAAAGACATTCTGCGGTTATACAAATACACGAAAGTAAAGTCAGCGATTTTAGAGAAGAGACAAAGAAAATATCCATGCCGGTGAAAAAGAAAGCAATTGGAAGTTCGAAATCAAAATCCAGGATAGAAACGACGCCAAGGATTGTTGATGAAAAACTTATTAACAAAACTGTAGCATCTGTAAATGACCCCGTTCGCTCTAATAATATAGAAGTAGAAGGGAATGAAAATTTAGTTGATGGAAACGGGATAGGAATGAATTTTGAATCCACAGGAAATACAATTGCGGTTGTAGAAAAAAAGAAAGAGATTGAAAAAAAAGTATTGCCTGTGGCAGAAATAATGCCGCAATATCCGGGTGGAATAAAAGCCTTGCTTGCCTATTTGAAAAAGAACCTCAAGGTGCCGGAGGGAGACATTGGAGAAGGAAAAGAAATTTCAGTGAAGGTGAAATTTGTGGTGAATTATAATGGACAGGTCGAAAGTTTTGTGGTAACAGAATCGGGTGGCAAAGTGTATGATGATGAGGTTTTGCGGGTATTAAAAAAGATGCCGTTGTGGATTCCGGGAAAAAGTAATGGCGAAAAAGTCTCGGTTTATTTTACAATACCTGTAAAGTTTACCAATGAATATTAAGTATAAGTTTTTTAAATCACTTATGATAGGCATGGCAAATTCTGTATTTTATTTTATCTTGCCAGCTATCATTTAAAAATAAAATGTATGAGCCTTGAAGAATTTGAAGATGAGCCGGATAAAAAAACGAAGCGTTATATGTTGATGCGAAGCATTACAGACTTTAGCATGGGCGCTATTTATCTTGCCGTTGGATTTTTTATTTTATTCTCCAAACAATTTAACTTCAGTACCGACTTTACTATGAGTATGCCGGCTAAGATTTTTGCAGTTTTGGCTATCGTATATGGATCGTGGAGAATTTACAGGGGCATTAAGAAAAATTATTTGAGAAGATGATGAGCATTCTTTTTATAAAAACAAAAACTCTAAGTACCATTTTGTTAATGGCACTGGCTTCTATACTTTTTACCGGATGCCAGGGCGATGAGGGAAGAACAGATCTTGATAATCCGAACAAAGGAACAATACATATAAGTGTGGATGAATCTTTTAAGCCTGTTATAGATTCTCAGATACAGGTGTTTGAAGCGTTGAATCCCGGCGCAAAAATTATTGCCGAATATAAATCTGAGGCGGAATGTTTTAAAGATTTGCAGGAAGACAGTACCCGGTTGATTTTGGTTACACGTGGACTTACCATTGAAGAGGAAAATTTTTATAAACAAAAATTAACTTTCATTCCGAGATATACGAAAGTAGCCAATGATGCTATTGCTGTTATTCTAAACAAAGACGACCCTGATTCTGTTTTTTATTTGGGTGACATAAGAAGCATTTTGCAGGGCACTTCCGCTGATAAACAAGTTGCTGTGTTTGATGGGCTAAGCGGAACCAGCACTGCGCGTTTTGTAATGGATTCTATATTGAAAGGGAAACCACTAAATCCTAAAAAAGTTTTTGCTGAAAAGAGCAGCCAGGATGTGATTAATTATGTAGAAAAAAATAAAAATGTACTTGGTTTTATCGGAGTAAGCTGGATAGGAAATCCGGAAGATACCACGCAATTAAGTTTTTTAACAAAAGTAAAAATTGCTTCATTGGAATGCAAGTGTCCTGAAAAAACATTTGTAAAGCCTTATCAGGCAAACATTCTGACGAAGCGTTACCCATTGGTACGCGGTTTGTATTATATTCTTAAAGAAAATTACAACGGCCTTGGCAGTGGATTTGCTGGTTTTCTGGAATTGGAAAAAGGACAACTAATATTTAAGCGTGCTTATTTAGGCCCCGCAAAAATAAACTTCAGTGTTCGCAAAGCAGTATTAAATTCAGACCAAAAATAGTATTCAATCAAAAATTAAAATGTAAAAAATGAAAAGAACCGGACTTCTATTTTCCTTTATTTTAATGGTAAATGTTTTGTTTGCCCAAGGTATTGACGAAGGGAAAAAATTCTTAAATTATGAAAGATTTGAAAGCGCGGCTACTGTCTTTAATAAGTTGCTTGCCGCTAACCCCAATGATGTGGTAGCAGCCTACTGGCTGGGGCAAACCTATCTTCAAAACTCTGACAACCCTGATACCGCCGCTGCGAAAGCTTTGTATCAAAAAACGCTTCAGGCCAACCCCAATGCAGCGTTAATGATGATAGGCGTGGGTGAAGTGGAATTGATGGAAGGAAAGTTAAGTGATGCGAAAAACCGTTTTGAGACTGCCATAAATCTGACCAAAAAAAGAGACCTTGATGAAGTACTTCTTGCTGTGGGAAGAGCCAATATAGACGCGAAGGCAGGCGATGCGATTTATGCAGTTGATAAATTAAAACAGGCAGCAGAAAGAAACAAAAAGAGCGCTGAAATACAAATTGCATTAGGAGATGCTTACCGGAAATTAATTGACGGCGCTAATGCAACCATATCTTATCAAACCGCTATGTCATTGGATCCTAAAAATGCAAGGCCCAATTATATGATCGGCAGGATATATGAAACACAGGGATATGGCCAGGAAGCTATTTACATGAGATACTATAATGATGCCATTGCCACAGATCCTAATTTTGCACCGGTTTATTATTGGCTTTACGGTTATTATTACCAGCGCGATGTAAACAAGTCGAGAGAATATTTGAATAAATATGTGGCGGTAGCAGACCAGGATTCTAAAAACTGTTATGCGGAAGCCTCTCTTTTGTACGTGTCTAAATTATATAGCGAAACTATTTCAAAAGCCGACGCTTGTATTGCCGGTACGGGAACAGCAAAACCTTTCCCCAATCTTTATGGTTTGAAAGCTTATGCGTATGATAAGATGGGAGATTCTTTAAACGCAAAAAAATATTTTGAAGAATTTTTTGCAAAAGTAAATCCTGAAAAAATAGGCCCTCATGATTATGCAACTTATGCAAAAGTATTATTGGGATTTCCCGGAAATGATGTGCTGGCAGCTTCTTATGTAGATAAAGCCATAGCGCTCGACACGGTTCCTGAAAATAAGCTTGGGTATGTAAAAGACATTGCTAAAAGCCTTTATGATGAAGGTAAGTTTGTGGAAGCCGGAAAATGGTATGGCAAAATTTTGAGCCTGAATCCTAATTACGGGAAAGTGGATCTGTACTACGCCGGTTACTCTGATTATCGCGGTGGAAACTACAAAAGCGCCGATTCAGTGTTTCAGCTTTATCAAAAAAAGTATCCGGACGATTTGTATGGATGGTATCTTGGTGCACGTTCAAAGGAAGGAATTGATACTGCCGGCACAGCAGGATTGGCAAAACCTGATTACGAAAAAATAATCGCCATTGCCGATACCGTAGCAGATAAAGCTTCTATAAAAGATAAACTCATTCCTGCATACAGGTACATGGTTGCTTATTATTACAATGTTTTAAAAAATGCGGAAACTGCAAATCAATTCAATGATAAAATATTGGAAGTAGATCCTGCAGATGCTACAGCGCTTAAAACAAAAGAGGCCTTCAGTTCTGTTCTTAAAAGAGCTGCCACACCGCCTGCGAAGCAGAATTAACCATGCACATGATTTAAAAGCATAAATAAAAAAAAGAAGACTCCCCATAAAACCGGGAGTTTTTTTTATCCCTCATATTCTCTCCTCAACAAAAATTTATATCTCATAAAGATATTGCTCTGCCTTTTTCTTCTATGGATAATTGACATGTGTGCCTTACTTTTGCAAGAAATATTTTTTCAATTGATACCTACTTTTTTACAAATACCTCAGAATGTAAACAGCACTTTCAATTATTTACCAATTGGAATCCAACTAATTTTTGCAATAGTTCTGCTGGGTGTAATCATCTTTGCCACAAGCGTTCTTGGCCCAAAAAGAAAGACTGCTGATAAGCTTATTAATTTTGAAAGCGGCATTGAATCAAAGGGAAATGCAAGAAGGCCCATGGCAATTAAATATTTTTTGGTAGCCATACTTTTTGTATTATTTGATGTGGAGGTGATTTTCTTTTATCCTTATGCTGTAAACTTTAGAGAACTGGGCTGGGAGGGCTTTATGGCTGTATTGATGTTTGTGAGTTTTTTCATTTGTGGGTTTATTTATATTGTAAAAAAGGGTGGATTAAATTGGGAAGATTAAATTGTTTTGAATTGTTGAATTGTTTTATTGTTAAGAAGTTGAAGGATTGCGTGGAATAGGATAGTTATGAGTTTTTCCTAAAACCTAAAACTGAAACCTAAAATCCCGTACCTAAGACCTCATACCTCAAACCTAAAATCTATAATCAATCATGGCTCGTCCTGTTCAGTATAACATTACCAATAAGCGTCTCGAAACTCCCATCTCTATTGGAGAAGCTCCTGAGGGCTATAGTGGAGAAGGTTTTTTTGCTTCCAGATTAAGTGATGTAGTCGGTCTTGCCAGGAAAAATTCCATCTGGCCTTTACCATTCGCAACAAGCTGTTGTGGCATAGAGTTTATGGCGCTCATGGCTTCTCATTATGACCTTGCGAGATTTGGCTCAGAGAGAGTGAGTTTCTCGCCGCGCCAGTGCGACCTTCTAATGGTGATGGGAACTATTGCTAAAAAAATGGCGCCTGTTTTAAAACAAGTTTATATACAAATGGCAGAACCGCGTTGGGTACTTGCTATGGGCGCATGTGCCAGCAGCGGCGGTATTTTTGACACCTATTCTGTATTGCAGGGAATAGACCAAATTATTCCGGTAGATGTATATGTGCCCGGATGTCCGCCGCGGCCCGAGGCTGTCTTAGATGGATTTTTGCGCGTGCAGGATCTGGTAGAAAACGAAAGCTTAAGAAGAAGAAATTCCGATAAGTATAAAGAATTAATGAAAACTTATGGCATACAATAAGGACTGTGGCATTTAATTTTCAAATTTTCAGATTGAGTAATTTTAAAATGATTACATGGCTTTGACTAACGAAATAATAAGACAAAAATTGATTGAAAAGTTCGGTGAAGAAATTACCGGGTGGGAAGAGCCTTACGGCATGCTTACTTTTTCTACAGCAAAAGATTTGAATCTTAAAGTACTTCAGTTTCTTTATGATGAACCCACTTTACAATTCAGGTTCATGACGGATTTGTGCGGTGTTCATTACCCCGATAATGAAGGAAAGGAAATAGCCGTAGTGTATCATTTACACAACCTTGTTGAAAACATTCGTATCCGCTACAAAGTATTTGCAGACGTAAACAAGCCTGATATTTTCAGCGCCTCTGCTTTATATTCTGCAGCCAACTGGATGGAAAGAGAAACATACGATTTTTATGGAGTTAATTTTATTGGTCATCCCAATTTAAAAAGAATTTTAAATGTAGATGATATGGAATACTTTCCTTTGAGAAAAGAATTTCCATTGGAAGATCAGAAAAGAACAGATAAGGATGATGAAATGTTTGGACGCTCGTAGGGGCAACCCTTGCGATTGCCCTCTTTTGCGAAGCAAAAGATCAGATCGCGTCAGGAAAACAGGAAAATTAAACAGACTACAACACCATGACTGAACATATCAAATTACCGGAAGGAGAAATAGAGAAGCAGACAACCACTATTAATCTGGGGCCTACGCACCCGGCTACACATGGTGTGTTTCAAAATATTGTAGAGCTTGATGGAGAGATAGTGGTTAGCGCAGAGCAAACCGTGGGCTATATCCACAGGGCGTTTGAAAAAATTGCGGAGCATCGGAATTTATACCAGATCACTCCGCTCACTGACCGGTTAAATTACTGTTCATCACCCATAAATAATATGGGATGGCATATAACCTGCGAAAGATTATTGGGGATAAAAACTCCAAAGCGGGTAGATTATCTTCGGGTAATCATTATGGAACTGGCCCGTATTTCCGATCATCTTATTTGCAATTCTATTGTTGGTGTAGATAGCGGCGCATTTTCCGGATTCCTGTATGTGATGCAATACAGGGAACTTATTTATGAAATTTATGAAGAAATCTGTGGCTCTCGTCTCACAACAAACATTGGGCGTATCGGTGGTTTTGAAAGAAATTTTACCAACCAGGCTTTTGAAAAATTAGAGAAATTCATAAAAGAGTGGCCGGTTGTTTTAAAAGAATTTAATGATCTTTTTATTCACAACAGAATTTTTATGGACCGCACTATAGGTGTAGGCCCTATATCTGCGGAACGCGCGTTGAACTACGGTTTCACTGGCCCTAATCTTCGGGCAGCCGGTGTGGATTATGATGTCAGGGTTCACACACCGTATAGCAGCTATGAAGATTTTGATTTTACCATTCCGGTAGGAAGTACAGGAGATTGCTACGACAGGTTTTTGGTACGTGACCAGGAAATGTGGCAAAGCCTTGAATTAATAAAACAGGCTTATCAAAAAGTACAGGAATTTAAAGGCGCTGAAGCAGAAGTTTTTCATGCCGATGTACCTGATTATTATCTGCCGGATAAGAAAGATGTTTATACCAGCATGGAAGCGCTCATTTATCATTTCAAAATAATAATGGGTGAAATAAAAATACCTGTTGGTGAAATTTATTCAGCGGTAGAGGGCGCAAACGGAGAGCTTGGTTTTTACCTGATTACCGACGGCGGAAGGTCACCTTACCGGTTGCATTTCAGAAGGCCATGTTTTATTTATTACCAGGCCTATTCTGAATTAACGAAAGGCGGAATGCTTAGCGATGCGATCATAACAATGAGTAGTTTAAATTTGATAGCAGGAGAATTGGATGCGTGATATAATTAAAAATTTAAGGACTAAGAATTGATAATGAGATGAAAGAATTATTTATGAAATTGAAAATTAAAATTTAGTTTAAACAAATGACTTTTTCAGCGGAAAAATTAAATAAGGTAAACGAACTTATCAGCCGTTACCCGGAAGGCAAACAGAAAAGTGCCCTATTGCCGGTGTTGCATCTTGCCCAGCAGGAATTTGGTGGTTGGCTCGATGTAAGTGCAATGGATTATGTGGCTTCTTTGTTACAGTTAAAACCTGTGGAAGTTTATGAAGTGGCCACTTTTTATTCAATGTACAATACCAGGCCTGTCGGTAAATTTATTTTTGAAGTTTGCCAAACCGGGCCTTGTATGTTGAAAGGAAGTGATGAAATAATCAGTTACATTAAGCAAAGATTGGGAATTGGTGTGAATGAAACCACTCCCGATGGATTGTTTACCTTAAAAACGGTGGAGTGCCTTGGCGCATGTGGTTACGCGCCAATGATGCAGATGGGCAAAACTTACAGGGAACATTTAACCAAAGAAAAAGTGGATCAGATCATTGAAGAATGTACCGCAAAAGCAGCAGCTAACAATTAAAAAATAAAATCATGGAAGCAATCATTCCTTATTTGATCTTTAATGGAAAAGCCGCAGAGGCATTGGATTTTTATGCAAAAGCATTGCATGGAAATATCGAATCCAAACAAACCTTTGCCGATGCAAAAATGGAAACTGCTGAAGAGTTTAAAAATAATATTCTTCATGCAGTTTTGAAAGCGGGAGATTTAACAATGATGTTCTCCGATAGTGGCAATAAGGATGAAGTTACATCCGGTACTAATTTGAGTTTATCTTTAAATTTTAACGTACTCGAAGAGATGGAGAAAACGTTTGAGGCTTTATCCCAGGGAGGTAAAATTACCATGCCTTTGCAGGATACTTTCTGGGGAGCCAGGTTTGGAATGCTGACAGATAAGTTTGGTTTTCATTGGATGTTTAATCATGATTTGAAAAAATAAGAAAATTAAATTTATGTGAGTGAAATAAAATGATTTTTTTATAAAAATAAGATGGGAATAACAGTCAAGCGTTTACTATTCAAAGAACACCGTAAATCTGAAAAGTCCGCGGAGATAGATTTTTTGATAGATAGCGGTGCAGTATATAGTTTGGTTCCCGGAAAAGTTTTGGATGAATTGGGAATAGAGACTTATAGAACCATTGATTTTTCATTAACAGATGGAACAAAAATTACAAGAAGAGTGGCAGGAGGATATTTTGAGTATAATGGTGAAGGTGGTCCGGCGCCTGTTATTTATGGAGAACAAGGTGATGAACCATTATTAGGTATAACTACATTGGAAAGTTTGGGATTGGTTTTAAATCCTTTTACAAGAGAGCTTCATCCGATGCGTATGTTGATGGTTTAAAAAATATTTAAAAATGTAAACATGAATAAATAATAGCACGTGAGATAAGTTATAACACCCGAAAATGAATTACACAAATTAAGAAGTGCTTTTTTCAATTCGTGTAATTAGTGAATAAAATTCGTGTTATTTTTTAAGTTATTTTATAATTAAGAAATGAGCAAAAAATTATTATTAGATAAAGCCCACATCGACGGCATCAGAAGTTTTGATGTGTATCGTCGTGAAGGCGGCTACCAGAGTGTGGAGAAAGCATTACAAATGCAACCGGCAGACATTGTGGAAGAAGTAAAGAAAAGTGGATTGAGAGGACGCGGTGGCGCAGGTTTCCCTACCGGGTTAAAATGGAGTTTTCTTGCAAAGCCGGAAGGCCTGGCCCGCTATCTTGTTTGCAATGCTGATGAAAGTGAACCCGGTACTTTTAAGGATCGCTATCTCATGGAAACCATTCCGCATTTGTTGATAGAAGGAATGATTGTTTCATCATTTGCCCTGGGAAGCAATGTCTCTTACATTTACATTCGGGGAGAATATGATTGGGTATGCGATATTTTAGATAATGCTATAGCTGAAGCCAAACAAAATGGTTTTCTTGGAAAAAATATTTTAGGAAGCGGTTTTGATTGTGAAATTTACACGCATCGCGGCGCCGGGGCCTACATTTGCGGAGAAGAAACTGCCTTACTTGAAAGCCTTGAAGGCAAAAGAGGATTGCCAAGAATCAAACCGCCTTTCCCGGCTATAAAAGGAGTTTGGGGTTGCCCAACGGTTGTAAACAATGTGGAAACCATTTGCGCCGTAGTTCCTATTATGCGAGACGGGGCCGAAGCCTATTCAAAAATTGGGGTAGGAAAATCCACCGGCACCAAATTAATTTCCGCATGTGGTAATATTAATAAGCCTGGTGTTTACGAAATTGACATGACTATTTCCGTTGAGGATTTTATTTACAGTGATGAATATTGTGGTGGCATTCCTAATGGAAAAAGATTGAAAGCCTGCATTCCCGGAGGTTCTTCAGTTCCTATTTTGCCGGCAAATCTTTTATTAAAAACCGCTAAGGGAGAAACGAGATATATGAATTATGAAAGCCTTTCTGATGGTGGCTTTCTAACGGGAAGTATGATGGGTTCCGGTGGTTTTATTGTTTTGGATGAAGACCAATGCGTGGTTCGCCACACCTTATCGCTTGCAAGATTTTATCATCACGAAAGTTGCGGGCAATGCTCACCATGCCGCGAAGGAACCGGATGGATGGAGAAAATATTTTCAAAAATAGAAAATGGAAAAGGCGAGATAAAAGATATTGATTTGCTTTGGGATGTGCAACGAAGGATAGAAGGAAATACTATTTGCCCATTGGGTGATGCGGCAGCGTGGCCGGTAGCAGCGGCTATCAGGCATTTCAGGGATGAGTTTGAGTGGCATGTTTTAAACCCGCAAGAATGTTTGGTAAGAAATTATGGATTGGCGCATTATGCGGATCCTTTGGAAGCAGTGGCTTCATAACATAAGATTAGAAAGTAAACAGAATAAGGAACATGAAGCCATGCTAAAGAAAAGCTATCAACAAGTAAAAGAAGGTAAAACGGTGAAAAGAGCTGTTAAGCATTTAACATAGAACTGGAATGTTGATTTTAAACGAATAAGAAAATGCCTGAAGAACAAAAATTATTTAAAGTTACCATAGACGGCATCACCATTGAAGTGCCGGAGGGAACCACTATTTTAAATGCTGCCCGCAAAATCGGTAGTGCCGTAGCGCCTCCTGCCATGTGCTATTACAGCAAGCTGGAAAACAGCGGTGGTAAATGCAGAACCTGTTTAGTAGAAGTAGCTGCGGGTTCTACAAGAGATCCACGGCCTATGCCTAAATTAGTTGCGTCGTGCAGAACGAATGTAATGGACGGCATGATTGTAAAAAATACTACCAGCGAAAGAGCACTTGATGCAAGAAAAGGTGTGGTGGAATTTTTACTTATTAATCACCCGTTGGATTGCCCAATATGCGACCAGGCAGGTGAATGTTATTTGCAGGATCTAAGCTATGGCCATGGTGAGGCCGGAACCCGTTATGAGTTTAAAAGAAGAACATTCGTAAGAGAAGATATTGGTCCATACATCCAGTTGCACATGACCCGTTGCATTCTTTGTTACCGGTGTGTGTATGTTGCCGATCAGCTTACTAATAACCGGGTACACGGTATATTGGATCGCGGCGATAAATCTGATATTTCAACTTATATTTCAAAAGCGATTGACAATGATTTCAGTGGAAATATGATTGATGTATGTCCCGTTGGCGCGTTAACCGATCGTACTTACAGATTTAAAAACAGGGTTTGGTTTTTAAAGCCACATGACGCTCATCGTGATTGTGATAAATGTTGTGGCAAGGTTACTTTATGGAACCGCGGCGATGAAGTTTACAGAGTTACTTCCAGAAAAGATCCATGGGGCGAAGTGCAGGACATTGACGGTAAGGCAGCCTGGATATGTAATACATGCCGTTTTGAAAAAAAGAATACCTCCGATTGGATCATTGAAGGTCCCACAAAAATAGACAGGCACTCAGTAATTTCTACCAATCATTATGTAAAAAAAGAGGTGCCGCCCGATCCTTTGGAAAAAGTATTAAGCGGTCGCGATCCCTTATTACTGATGGATATTAGTAAAGAAAGTGAAGTGAACACAAAGGATATTGATTTAAGTATTCTTCCGGGGCCGGCCACTTCCATCACTTTCATTGAGCGAAATGAAGAAAAGGAAATTGCAGATGCAGACAAAGAGAGATTAGGAATTAATGACCATAAAAAAGTATTTTAATTAAATTAGTTTTCGCACATGTATTTAAATCAAACATTTTTACTCCTTGATTGGGCGCTCTTTACAGAAAAACTAATTTTAATTGTGGCGGTTGTAATGGGGTCATTAATTGTAGCCATGTATTCTACCTATGCCGAACGCAAAGTGGCGGCTTTTATGCAGGACAGAGTGGGTCCTAACCGCGCAGGCCCTTTTGGTATTCTGCAACCACTGGCCGATGGCTTAAAGTTATTCTTCAAAGAAGAAATCATTCCTAATTTTTCAAATAAATTTTTATTTATCCTGGGCCCATGCCTTGCTATGCTTACCGCAATGATGGTAGGCGCAGTAATTCCCTGGGGCGATACAATTCATATTTTTGGCCGCGATGTTTCCCTTCAAATAGCGGATGTAAACATTGGTATCCTATACATTTTTGGTGTAGTAAGTCTGGGTGTGTATGGAATTATGATTGGTGGCTGGGCAAGTAATAATAAGTTTTCTTTGCTGGGGGCCATGCGTGCTGCCTCTCAGATTATCAGTTACGAACTGGCATTGGGTATTTCTCTCATTGCTTTGTTAATGGTAACTGGCACGCTTAGCCTTAATGAAATGGTAGATCAGCAAAAGGATCAATGGTGGAATATTTTTTATCAGCCATTAGGATTTTTAATCTTTCTCATTTGCGCTTTTGCAGAAACCAACCGAACCCCTTTTGATTTGCCCGAAGCAGAAAATGAATTGATAGGAGGGTATCATGCTGAATATTCTTCTATGAAACTGGGATTCTATTTGTTTTCAGAATACATCAATATGTTTTTGAGTAGTGCTGTAATGGTTACGCTTTATTTTGGAGGTTACGATATACCATTTGTAAATGATGGTAATCTTGCGCAAAGTATAGGAGTGAACTGGTTAGCGTTACTTGAAGGTGGAGTATTTTTTGCAAAAATATGTTGCTTTATTTTCCTTTTTATGTGGGTGCGGTGGACGGTTCCACGATTCCGGTACGACCAACTGATGAATCTGGGATGGAAACTACTGTTACCTTTGGCGCTTTTAAATATGTTGGTAACAGGAGCCTTAATTTTATTAAAACAAAATAACTGGCATTTCTAAAACATAACAATATTTTTGCAGCGCTATGATTTTATCACAGGAAAATATCAAGCAGGTGGTTCAGGAATATTTTAAAGATAAACCTGTAAACGAAGTGTATTTATTTGGTAGCTATGCAAGGGGTGAGGCGAATGAAGACAGTGATGTGGATTTGATTTTTTCTTTTATAAAAGATACCCGGATAAGTTACTTTGGACTGGCAAAATATCTGGTGGATTTGGAAGAAAGATTTCTTAAAAAAGTGGATTTGGTTGAAGATAAATTCGTTTTCCCTGAAATAAAAAATGAAATTAACAAAGAGAAAGTTTTATTACTTGCTTTATGAAAAGTGATATTCCATATCTGAAGTTAATTAAGGAATCTATTGATAGAGTCTTTGAATATATAGCCGGATGTAGTGAAGAAGATTTTTATGAAAATAATGAAAAGAAAGATGCCTGTTTAACGAGATTGATTGTTATTGGGGAATATGGAGCTAAAATTTCTGAAAAATTAAAATCAGAATTTTCTGAAATAGAATGGCAACAAATAAAAGCAGCTAGAAATTTCTACGTACATCTTTATAATTATATAGATTGGACGAAAGTGTGGGATGTTATTCAGCATGATTTGCCTGGATTAAAAATAAAAGTTGAAGGTATTTTAAATAAAATATTATAATGCAAGCATTAACTAATAAAATAAAACCGGTTTCCAGGAGGCCGATGACTATATGGGAACGGATGTATTTACCCGCAGTATTCAAAGGAATGGTGATTACATTCAGGCACATGTTTAAAAAAGTGCCAACTATAAAATATCCTGAACAGGAAAGAAAATTTAGCCCGGTATTTCGCGGGTTACAAATTTTAAACAGAGATGAAGAAGGCCGCGAAAATTGTACAGCCTGTGGATTATGCGCTGTGGCATGCCCTGCGGAAGCAATTACCATGGAAGCAGCGGAACGCAAACCCGGCGAAGAGCATTTATACAGGGAAGAAAAGTATGCGGCTAAGTACGAAATTAATATGCTACGTTGTATATTTTGCGGATTGTGTGAAGAGGCTTGCCCAAAAGATGCGGTTTATTTAACCGAAACTTTTGCGCCAGCCAATTATCATCGAAAGGGTTTTATTTATGGAAAAGAAGATCTTTTGATTCCACATCCAAAAGAAGACCCCGAAGGCTTTGCTAAAGCAAGAGGAAGCAGGGCTACGCATCCTGAAGGACATGGGAATGAGCATTAAGCAATGTGAGATGTACGACATTGGATACAAGGTGGATGAAAGGTTATATAAATTAGTTGAATTAAGAATGAAATAGTGAAGTTCAGGGCTGATGACTGAAAGCTCAGAGCCCATAGCTCACAGCTCAAAAATTTAAAAAGCAACAGAATAAATAAATAATGGAAATAACACAAATTGTATTTTGGTTTTTAACTGTTTTAGCCCTTATAGCCGCTGTGGGCGTTGTTTCCAGTAAAAATCCCATTTATAGCGTCTTGTGGCTGATCGTTGTTTTCTTTGCTATTTCCGGCCACTACATTTTGATGAATGCGCAATTTTTAGCCATCGTAAATATCATAGTATATGCCGGCGCCATCATGGTGCTTTTCCTTTTTGTGGTGATGCTGATGAATCTTAATTCAGATGCCGAGCCTGTAAAAAATGTTTACATGAAAATGGCCGGCATCATTTCCGGATTAACCTTGATGATTGTGTTGGTAGCGGCCTTTTCAACTGCTGAAGCGCAAAATGTAATTATAAGGCCAGGAACCAGTGTAGGGTTGATTGAAAATTTGGGCAAGGCTTTATTTAATAAGTATGTGATTCCATTTGAAATAAGCAGTATTTTATTTTTAAGCGCTATGGTAGGCGCCATTGTTATTGGTAAAAGAGACCCGGTTAAAAAAAGCTAAGTATGAAAAAAATGATGGCCTTCGTATTGCTCGCTTCCGGCTTGTTTTATGGGCAGAAAAGTTATGCGCAAATAGATTTGAACCATGTGGATATCCAGGATATTATTGGAAAGGTGATGCATGTGGAAAAAGGTTTTGCACCAAAGTTTAGTTTAGGCAATACGCCCATTGACCAGATTTCAAAAGTGGCTGAAATACTTGGCCTCAAAAAGAATGAAGAAGTGAACAGGTTGTTTAAAACTTTCAAAACCGGCAGAATAGTTTATAAAGTGGCTGCTTATACAGGGAGCGCCATTGTGGTGTATGGCCTGGTAAGGAAATTAGATAATTCTTTAAAAAGCCAGGATTACAATGCCGCGCTGTATTCGGGGATAGGCGCTATCGGGTCAGGGCTTGTTGTAAAGTTTCTTACCAAAGGCGCCTCCTATAAAGCCGTTGATATATTTAACGGAATCGCAGTTAAGACGATTAAAGATATTTTTTCAATAGCTCCTGCATCTAACACTGCAGGAATTGGTTTATATGTAAAGTTGTAATTATGGAGATTAAATGGTACTTATTTTTATCACTAGCGTTATTCTGTATCGGCGTTATTGGTGCGCTCACGCGTCGAAATTCCATCATTGTGTTTATGTGCATTGAGATGATGCTCAATTCAGTGAATTTATTACTGGTTGCATTTTCAAAAATGCATCTTGCCGGGGTAAATGCTTTTGGTGTGGAGATGGCAACGAGTGCGCAGATTTTTGTTTTCTTCATCATGATAGTTGCAGCAGCGGAAGTAAGTGTGGGACTGGCAATCATTGTGATGCTGTACAGAAATACTCATTCTATTGATATTAATTTTTTGAACCGGTTAAAGAACTAATCCTTTTAAAAAATCGATGTACAAATTATTTAAAATTTTAAAACACTGATGAAGTCTGGTTTATGAATGCAATTCAACTTATTTACCTGGTTCCTCTTCTACCTTTAATTGGCTTTTTAATTAATGGGCTGGGAAGAAAATCTCTTTCTAAAACACTGATTGGTATTATTGGAAGCGGCGTAATTTTTATTTCTTTTTGTATAAGTGTTTTTATTTTTCTGGCAGTTTCAAAAGAAGGATTTACAGTACAAAATATTCATTATTTCGATTTTATTAAATTTGAAAAGTTACACATTCCTTTTGAGTTTCAGTTAGACCAGCTCACCGCAGTATTTCTTTTGATTATTACAGGCGTTGGTTTTTTAATTCATGTGTATTCCACCGGCTACATGAAAGAGGAAACACCTGAAGGTTTTGGGAGATACTTTTCTTTCCTCAATCTATTTGTGTTTTTCATGTTGCTTTTGGTTCTTGGTGGTAATTATGTAATTATGTATATCGGTTGGGAAGGAATCAGCCTGTGCTCTTATTTATTGATTGGTTTTTGGTTCAAAGACCATGAAAATAATGATGCAGGTAAAAAATCTTTCATTATGAACCGCATAGGTGATATCGGTTTCTTACTGGCAATTTTTTGGCTTCTTTCCTTATTTGGAACCGTTTCTTACCATGATCTTTATAATTCGCAAAATGGATTTATCTCTTTAATTACTAACGTAAATACTACAGACCTTGTTGGTATTTCTTTATTATTTTTTCTGGGAGCTACTGCCAAAAGCGCTCAGATTCCATTATACACATGGCTTCCTGATGCGATGGCAGGCCCTACGCCTGTGTCTGCACTGATACATGCGGCTACTATGGTAACCGCAGGTGTTTATTTGGTTGCAAGAAGTAATATTTTATATTCATTGGCTCCGGCTACTATGACGGTTGTGGCTGTTATAGGTCTTGCTACTGCAATATTTGCAGCAGTGATTGCTTTAAAACAAAATGATATTAAAAAAGTACTAGCCTATTCCACAGTAAGCCAATTGGGCTACATGTTTTTAGGTTTGGGTGTAGGCGCTTATTCCGCAGCAGTGTTTCATGTAATGACACATGCGTTTTTCAAAGGACTTTTATTTCTCGCCGCAGGTTCTGTTATTCATGCAATGGCCGGCGAACAGGACATTACAAAGATGGGAGGCCTTGGTAAAAAAATGAAAGTTACTTACATTACTTTTTTAATCGCATGTATTGCCATTGCGGGCATTCCACCATTTTCTGGTTTCTTTTCAAAAGATGAAATTTTAAATGCGGCATTTGCCTCTAATCCATTATTATACGCTCTCGGTTTGGGTGGCGCATTGCTTACTGCATTTTATATGTTCCGATTGCTGGCGCTTACTTTCGCCGGAAAATTCCGAGGCACACCGGAACAGGAGCATCACTTGCATGAAAGCCCATCTTCCATGACGGTTCCATTGGTGATTCTTGGAGTGCTTTCGGCTATCGGCGGTTTTGTAGGCATACCGGAAGTATTGGTAGGTAATGGAAATAAAATCGGTGATTTCTTATCACCTGTATTTGCACATTCTGCTTCTATACTTGGCGGGCATCAGAATCCTCATCAGACTGAAATTATTTTAATGGGAGTTACAGCCATTTTATCGATCATCATTTCTCTTTGGGCATGGAAAAAATATAAAGGTAAAACTGCATTTGCTCCTGAAGCAAATACCCTTGCAAGGGTTATAAAAAATAAATTTTATGTAGATGAAATCTATGATTTCATTTTTGTAAAACCATATCGTTCATTGGCTGGTTTTCTTAATAACATTATTGATAAAAAAGGAATTGACGGTGTGGTAAATGGTGTGGGCAGAAGCGTTAATTATGGAAGCCGTCAATTAAGGCTTTTGCAAAGTGGACAGGTTGGCTCTTATCTTTTGCTAATGGTTATTGGTATGTTGTTGCTATTTATTATTCAATTGTTTACAAAATAAATTTAATGCTGGGTACTTATTTTACTTTTCCGGAATTGTTGCTTTGGATACCTTTGGTTACAGGGGTAGCCGCTATTTTTATAAAGAATGCCAGGAGTGTAAAAAGATTTGCTCTTATCTCTTCATTAGCTACTTTAGTGGTATCCATTATTAGTTTATGCTTTACAGATATAGCTCATCATCCTGAATATTTTTATTATAACAATGTTTCTTATGTATGGATGCCTTACATCGGTTCCAGTTTTTCTGTGGGGCTTGATGGCATGGGTTTTTTATTGACTTTTCTCACGGCCTTTTCTTACCCGCTTATTTTTGCCGCCACTTATAAAACAGAATGGAAGAATGCAAATGCTTTTTTTGCCCTGATGTTACTTTCACAGGCGGGCATCATGGGTGTGTTTGTAGCTGCTGATGCTTTACTTTTTTATTTCTTTTGGGAATTGGCGCTTATCCCTATTTATTTTTTATGTAGCCGGTGGGGTGAAGAAAAGAGGATTCAGGCCACTTTTAAATTTTTCATTTATACGTTTACAGGCTCCCTGCTAATGCTCGTTGGAATTATTTTTGTGTATCTGCACACGCCTGCGTTGTCGTCTGATTCTGCGCATTCATTTTCGTTAAACGCATTTTACCATGCTACGTTGCAGCCTTCCCAACAAGATTGGTTGTTCTGGTTGTTTTTTGCGGCCTTTGCTGTAAAGATTCCGGTGTGGCCGTTACACACCTGGCAGCCCTTTGTTTATGAGCAGGGAAATTATCCGGCGGTAATGGTATTAAGCGGCCTCATGGTGAAGATGGGCGTATTCGGAATGATAAAATGGTTGCTGCCAATTTTCCCGGCGGCCGATGAAAAATTTGCTGATTTGGTAATCATCCTTTCCATTATTGGAATCGTTTACGCCAGTTGTATAGCGCTTATCCAAAGCGACCTTAAGAGATTTGTGGCATGGACATCCATAGCACATCTTGGATTAATGGCTGCGGCTATTTTTGTACGCAATTCATCGGGGCTGCAAGGCGTAATACTTGAGATGCTGAATCATGGAATTAATATTCTGGCCTTATGGATTGTGGTTGACATTATAGAGAAAAATACGGGAGTACGAAAAATATCAGAGTTAGGCGGGCTGGCTATTAAATCGCCGGTTCTTGCTATGTTCCTTGTGGTGATTGCTTTTGCAAACATTGCGCTGCCTCTTACCAATTCATTCGTCAGTGAATTTTTAATGTTTAATGGATTGTTTGAATTCAACAAATGGTATGCAATAGTGGCTATAGTGGGTATTGTTCTTTCATCTGTTTATATGCTGAGTATGGTGCAAAAGGTTTTGTTTGGCAAACTAAATACATTAACGGAAAAAGCACAGCCAATGAATGCGGGGCATAAGATAGTACTTACCGTATTAGTAATTTCTATCCTTGTGTTGGGTATTTATCCTGAGCCGGTTATTCATTTGACACAGGGCACAGTTACTGATATTTTGCGCAGCGTTATAGTTAAATAAAAATGAGTAATTAAATAGTTTAAATGAGGGGACGTTGGATGGTGGCAATGATTTTTTTTAATAAATAAAATAAAAGCCCTCTAAGGGTTGGGTTACATTATGAATGCAATTATATTAACGGCACTTTGGGGAGTTGTAATGATGTTTGGCGGAGTGTTTTTCAAGAAAAAAACTACGCCTAAATATTGGGCAATTGCCGGCATGATACTTATTCTGGGCGCCAATATAATGGAGTTCCTTGGCGTGCGTATTTTTAATGTGAATACCAGAGGAATGCTGCATTTCGATTCATTCACCCTTCATTTCAATACCATAGCCTTTGCATGTACGCTGTTATTTTTTCTTTTAAATGGAAAAGATGTAGAAAAGATCGGCCTGCATGTTTCTGAATATTTTAGTTTAATGTTTTTTGTTTTATGCGGGGTTTCTATCTGTTCTTCTTTCAATACCTTATTGATGCTTTTCCTTGGGATTGAAATTTTGTCTATTCCTTTATACATACTAACGGGAAGCACTAAACGCAATTTAAAAGGGAACGAAGCGGCATTGAAATATTTTTTAATGGGCGCGTTTTCCACCGGCCTTATGCTTATGGGAATTGCGTTGATTTATGGTGGTAATACGCTTGGCTCTTTTTATATTGATTCTATAAATCTTGGGCAGGGAAAACTGCCGGTATTGATTGCCGCCGGATTGGTATTGCTTTTGGTTTCTTTGTCGTTCAAGGTTTCCGCAGCGCCTTTCCATTTCTGGGCGCCTGATGTATATGACGGCGCACCCCCGGTAATAACTTCTTTTATGATGACCATTGTGAAGATTGCGGGTTTCATAGCTTTCATCCGGCTTTTCCAGGCATCGTTCGGCGCCATGCAACATCAATGGCAAATGCTGATAGTTGTAATTACTGCTGCCACATTATTGATTGGAAATGTAACTGCTGTTTTTCAACAAAGTGTAAAACGGATGCTGGCTTATTCCAGCATTTCCCACGCGGGATTTATGATGTTTGCCTTGTTTGCTTTAAACGATACTGCTAAGGAAGGATTGCTTTTATATGCGGCAGCTTACAGTCTTGCCACTATTGGTCTTTTTGCAATTATCATAAAAATGAATGATTATTCCATTGAAGGTTTTAATGGATTTGGAAAGCATCATCCCGTGATGGCGTTAACGGCCACCATTTTTCTTTTATCGCTTACAGGTATTCCGCTTACTGCCGGCTTTACGGCTAAATTTTATGTATTGATGGCTGCCGTGCAAGATGGCCATCAGTTGTGGCTGGTAATCTTCGCCGTTATTTGCGCAGCCATCGGCGCCATTTATTATTTCAGGGTGATACAGGCTATTTATTTTAAAGAACCAACGTTTGGTGTAAATAATGAAATAGAAGTAACTCCTGCTTTTAAATATTTGTTACTCATAACCGCGGGACTTATCATTCTATTCGGT
>DATCWN010000560.1:0-8849 GCA_036566285.1 Hanamia sp. | reverse complement strand
GAGTGAGATAATGCCTACTTCCATGATTGATATTAGCGACGGCCTCAGCAGCGAGTTGTTGCATATTTGTAAACAAAGCGAAACAGGATGTGTTTTGTATGAAGAAAAAATTCCGGTGAATGATATGGCAAGGCAATTTGCGTACAAACTGGAATTGGACCCTACTGCATGCGCGCTTAGCGGTGGCGAAGATTATGAATTGCTTTTTACTGTTGACCCAAAAGATTATGAGAAGATTTCTAAAAACGAACAGATAAGTATCGTCGGCCATATTGTTGAAAAAGAAAAAGGCTCTGTAATAATTACCAAAGGAGGAAGCGAATATAAACTTACCGCGCAGGGATGGAATGCAGTGAAATAATGAAACTTTTTTGCAGCGCCGGATTAAATCTTTTGGAAATTGATTTATTATCTTTGAAAGATGTACGACAAAGTTCATATTCTGCAAATATTAAAGGATAGAAAACCAGATCTGCAAAAAAGGTACCCCATTAGCGAGTTGGGTTTATTTGGTTCTTATGCCACGGGTGATTTTAATGAACATAGCGATATAGATATACTGGTCGATTTTGACGGGAAGATTGGCATAGGATTTATTTCTCTTGCTCATGAATTGGAGGATATATTTAAAACAAAAATAGATTTGGTATCCCGCAAAGGAATCAAGCCAAGATACCTGCCGTTTGTAGAAAAAAACCTGATACATGTCTGAGAGGAGTATTACCCTTTTATTAATGGATATTAAGGAATCGGTAAACAATATAATCAACTTTACCAGTCATCTATCATTCGAGATGTATGATGTGGACATCAAAACAATACATGCCGTTCAGCATAATTTTATGATCATTGGCGAAGCAGCAGCAAGAATTCCTGATAAGTATAAATATCAGCATGCAGAAATAAACTGGAGGCAGGTAAAAGATTTTCGCAATGTCATTGTTCACGATTATTTTGGGATAGATAATAGTATTGTTTGGGATATTATTCAATCAAACCTTCCAGAGCTTGGGGAACACATCACTGAACTGTTGGCAAAAGAAAAACCTGAATAAGAGAGAGGGTTGATTTCAATTGAAAAATTCGCTGCTGTTACAATATTTATACTCACTTTTGTAATCATGTACCGCTACTACCTGCCTGCCCTTATTTTCCCATTTATTATTTCCTGTTCGGCTTCCCGAAGTTATAATCCGAATAAGAAATATGCAAAGGAAGAGTTGCAACAGGATTACTCTTTGCTGCGCAATATTTTAGAAGAGAAACATCCTTCCCTTTATTGGTACACATCAAAGGACAGCATGGATTATTTTTTTGATGAAGGTTACAAAGCCATTGGCGATTCGATGACGGAATTACAATTTGGCTGGAACGTACTGGCGCCGCTAACTTCCACTATTCACTGCGGCCATACCAGCTTTAGCATGAGTAAAGACTGGAACCGGTTTATAAGAGATAAAAGCATTCCTTCTTTTCCCCTTTATGTAAAAGTTTGGAAAGACTCCATGATGGTAACGGGAAACCTGAACCGGAATGATTCTGTGATTAAAAGAGGCGATTTTGTTACCGCAATTAATGGAATAAGAAGCGCTGATATTATTCACCGGATGTTTGATTATATGGTAGAAGACGGCTATGCGCAAAACGTGAATTACATCAGGTTAAGCGCCAGCTTCCCTTATTTTCACCGGAATATTTTAGGGCTGTATAAAAATTATTACGTTAATTACACCGATAGCAACGGCTTTGCAAAAAGCGCTTTACTGCCTTATTACGCGCCTTCGCCCGACAGTGTAAAAAAAGAAAAAAGAAAAAGAAGAATTGAGCGAAGGAAAATAACTTACCAGGAAAGATTAGAAAGGATTCGTTCTCTTCAGCACGATTCATTGTTTACATTGATGACAGTAAATGGTTTTTCCAAAGGGAATTTGAGAAGTTTTTTCAGGCGGTCATTTCGTGAGTTAAGAAAAAAAGGAGTTGAGAATCTGGTGATCGATTTACGGGCCAATGGTGGTGGCGATATTAATAAATCTGTCCTCCTGACTAAATATTTGAAAAACACTTCTTTTAAAGTAGCGGACAGCGCTTATTCCATTAGTAAAAATTTTGCGCCTTACACCAGGAATATTTCTTTTGGTTTTTTTAATAACCTCGGACTTTTATTTGTGACCCGTAAGAAGAAGGATGGCGCTTATCATTTTGGATATTGGGAGCGCCATACGTTCATGCCTAAACGCAGAAATCATTTTAACGGAAAGGTATTTGTGCTGACTAACGGATTGACTTTTTCGGCATCCTCTTTATTTTGTAGCGCGGTAAAAGGTCAGTCCAATATAACTCTTGCTGGCGAAGAAACAGGCGGTGGATGGTATGGAAATTCAGGGATACTGATTCCGGAAATTACCCTTCCAAATACGCGGTTAAGAGTGAGGCTTCCGTTTTTCAGGCTGGTGCAATACCAACACCAGCTTGCTACCAAAGGTTCCGGCGTTGTCCCGGATATTTATGTTGGGGCCGATTGGAGAGATATTTTGAATGGCGTGGATACAAAAATGAAGACAATTGAAAAGATGATTGAAGAAGGCAAATGATAAAATATTCAAGAGTCTCATTCACTTATAATAAATGAGTCCGCATCATCTAAAAATGGAAAATGATTTCTTACTTCATCCACTTTTTCTTTTTGTAAAGTGTAAGTGAAAATATCTTCCTCCTTATTCTTTAGATAAATAATTTCGCCCAGCGGATCAATAATCATACTATCGCCACTATAAATCTTTTTATCTCCTTCCCCAACCCTGTTTACGCCCACCACATAACTTTGATTTTCGATGGCTCTTGCCTGCAATAAAGTTTTCCAGGCAATGCTCCTTTTTTCCGGCCAGTTAGCTACGTTGATGAGCAGGTCATATTTGGCTTCGTTTTTTCCGGGCGCCTGCCGTGCCCACACAGGAAAACGCAGATCATAACAAACCTGTAGATTTATTTTCCAGCCTTTTACAGAAGCAATTAATTTTTTGTTCCCTGCTGTGTAGTGTGTGTGTTCGTCGGCGTAAGCAAACAAATGCCGCTTATCATAAATACCATATTCACCATTGGGCAACATCCAGATAAGACGGTTAAAATATTTCCCCTCTTCTTCAATAATTACACTTCCAGTTACAATAATTTTTTTTTCAGAAGAAATTTTTTTCATCCATTGCACTGTTTCTCCATCCATTCTTTCGGCTAATTTTTCAGGACTCATACTAAAGCCGGTACTGAACATTTCGGGAAGTATCACTATTTCCGTTTTTTCTTTGATGCTTTCTATTTTTTGTTGAAGCATTTCGAGATTGGCTTTTTTATTTTCCCAGAAAAGATGGGTTTGAATAAGCGTGAGCGTAAGTGACGACATATTTATTTTGTAAAAAGTAAAGTTATTGATTTTATCAGATGGCGTTCAATGCTTCACGGATCAAATCATTTTCAAACCCTTTTTGCAATAAAAAATCCTGTAATTTTCTTTTTTTAATAAAAATATTTCTCTCACCTTTTAATGTTTTTAATTTCTGATCTGCCAGCTTTTGAAAAGTTTTTTTATAATCTGCTTCATCAATTTCTTTTAACGCTTTTTTAATACAATAGTCACTGATCTGTTTCAGTTTCAGAGATTGTTTTATTTTACTTTTCCCCCATTGTTTCATCCTGAATTTACTGCCGGCATAAAGAATGGCAAAGCGTTCTTCGTTCAGATAATTTTCAGTGATTAAAGTATAGATGATTTCTTCAACTTCGTCTTGATGTAATCCGAAAGAATACAGTTTGTCTCTTACTTCCGAATGGCATCTTTCCTGATAAGCGCAGTACTGTTTTATTTTTGAAAGCGATTGTAGAGGGGTAAAATTTTGAAAGGCCATAGATCAAAAATATCAAATTACTTTTTTACCCATATTTATTTTTTTAAGGCCTTATATAAAAAAAAGGCGCTCATCAATGGGCACCTTTCTGTGTAACACATTTGGAATCACTTACCTGCCTGAAGATTCACGATTTCCGCCCATGTCCCCACTTTTGCTATTTTCATTACGGCCTCTGTCCGGTGATGACTTGGTGCTTTTTGATTTTTCATCGCCCATGGCTCCCTTTCGGCTGGTGTCAGATTCATGGCCACGATTTTTTTTTGTGTTAGGCATTGTCTTAAATTTAAGTGAATCCACAATATTGTGGAATAATAGAAGTTCAGTAAAAAATATGCCAGAACAAACAGTAGAAAAAAGAATGACAACTATGTGATTATGTGGAATAATTTTCTTTAGTGCTGAACGCTGTGGTGTTAGCTCCACAAACCCATCTCATTACCCTAATAATCTATCAGCTGTTCTTCTATATGCTCCGGTATTTTCCTGAATTCATATTGCTGATTTCGGAGCTGCGGCTCAAAACCTGCTTCCCTTATGGCTTCCTGGATTCCTTTGCTGGTAAACCGATGTGGGGCGCCAGCGGCGCTCACTACATTTTCCTCAATCATAATACTTCCGAAATCATTGGCGCCCGCATGTAAACAAAGTTGCGCCACTTGTTTGCCTACCGTAAGCCAGCTCGCCTGTATATTTTTAATGTTCGGCAACATAATCCGGCTCATCGCAATCATCCTGATGTATTCTTCGGGAGTAGTAAGATTGTGAACGCCTCTTATTTTTGCCAGCAGCGTATCCACATCCTGAAAAGTCCACGGAATAAAATTTAAAAAACCCACAGCACCTTCCGGTTTTCTTGCCTGTACGTCTCTTAGTTTTACCAAATGTTCAAACCTTTCTTCAATGGTTTCTACATGGCCAAACATCATTGTAGCCGAAGTAGTGAGATTTAGTTTATGCGCTTCCATCATTATGTCGAGCCATTCCTGTGTGCCGCATTTGCCCTTACTTATTAATCGCCTGACTCTATCCGTCAGTATCTCCGCACCGGGGCCAGGCATGGAATCCAATCCCGCATCAATAAGCGCCATTAATACTTCGCGATGTGTTGACTTTGAAATCTTCGTAATGTGCGCAACCTCTGGTGGCCCCAGTGCGTGCAGTTTCAAAGCGGGATACAGCTTTTTTAATTCTTTAAATAGGGTGACATAATAATTTAAATCAAGATCCGGATGATGGCCACCCTGCAACAGCAATTGCTCTCCGCCATAAAGAAAGGTTTCTTCAATCTTCCTTTTGTAAGTTTCTATGTCGGTTACGTAAGCCTCTTTGTGCCCCGGTATTCTGTAAAAATTGCAGAACTTACAATTGGCAATGCACACATTGGTTGTGTTTACATTTCTGTCAATGATCCAGGTTACTTTTCCGTGGGGTACCTGTATTTTTCTGAGCTCGTCTGCAACGGCCATTAGCTCCGGTAAAGCAGCATTATTAAATAAAAACGTGCCTTCTTCAATGGTGAGGAATTCGAAACGAAGGGCTTTTTGTAATAATTGCGAAATGTTCATGATAATATTTTCTGTTTTATAAGCTGTAGAACGATTATAAAAACTTTACAAAAGTACAGGCATAAATCTTAAATTTAGTTTTTGTCTACTCATGAAAATAATACTTTGCTTATTGTTTTATATTCCTGTTTTTGTTTGCCATGCGCAGGAGAGATATTATGAGAAACCCGCAAAGTATATTACTAAATTCCCTTTTAAACAATTAAGCGGTGGCGTCATTTTAGTAGAAGCCAGGTTCAATGATTTGATACAACCCTTTCATTTTATTTTAGATACCGGTAGCGGCGCTATTTCCTTAGATTCTTCCACGGTAGTAGAATTTAATATTCCTCACGTTCCTTCGGGGAGGTCGGTGAGTGGCATTGCGGGAATACGGGAAGTGGATTTTGCGCAGAACAACATTCTCAGTTTTCCGGGGCTGAGGGTGGACAGTCTTGATTTTTACATTAATGATTATGATATTTTAACCAGCGTTTATGGTGAAAAAATTGATGGCATTATTGGGTATAGTTTCTTTCGCAGGTATATTGTAAAAGTTGATTTTGACAGCATGCGCATTGAGGTATATGAGCCCGGGAAAATTCAATATCCATCGGGAGGAACTTTGCTTCATCCCATTTTTACCGCGCTGCCTATTCAACCTCTTGCTATAAAAGATACCAGAACCGTCCGTGGAAATTTTTATATTGATACCGGCGCGGGATTATGTTTTTTAATAAGCAAACAGTTTGAAGAAGATAGTTCATTTTTAAAAAAACGCAGGAGACCTGTTTCTATCCAGGTTCAGGGTTTGGGCGGCAAAAAGCAAATGCTGCTTACCATCATTAAGCAAGTACAGATAGGTCCATATACCTTCAGGAGAGTCCCTACCAATATTTTGGATGATGAGTACAACGCTATTTCCTACCCATTCCTCGGCGGCCTCATCGGCAATGATATTTTGCGCAGGTTCAATCTGATAATTAATTATTCAAAAAGGGAAATTCATCTTTTGCCCAACAGCCACTTTCGTGATGAATTTGATTATTCCTACACCGGCATGAATATGTATTATATAGATGGTAAAATTGTGGCCGATGATGTTATTAAAAATTCGCCGGCTGAAAAAAGCGGATTAAAAAAAGATGACATCATTCTTGGGGTGAACACCAATTTTAGTAATGATATAGGTGTATATAAAAATCTTATGCAAAACGTGGGCGAAAAAGTGACTCTTATTGTATCGCGCAATAATGAACTGATGACTCTTTCCTTTAAGGTAGGAAGAATATTCTAACTACCGGAAGAAGACAACCAAAAATTCTTTTGGGAAAACAAATTGCTTTGGCGCAATTTTGCAGCCATGATAAATTTTGAAAGATTTGTTTTAGACAATGGTTTGAGGGTGATTGTACATGAAGATAAGAGCACTCCCATGGCCGTTGTGGATGTGATGTATGATGTAGGCGCCCGTGATGAAGATCCTCACCGAACGGGGTTCGCTCATTTATTTGAACATCTTATGTTTGGCGGCAGCCTTCACATTGAATCATATGATGAGCCTTTGCAAATGGCGGGCGGCGAAAACAATGCCTATACCACCAACGACCTTACCAATTATTATTGCCAGTTGCCGGCGGAAAATATAGAAACGGCTTTCTGGCTTGAAAGCGACCGCATGCTTTCACTGGCGTTTAATGAAAACTCTTTGGATGTACAGCGCAAGGTGGTTTCAGAAGAATTTAAAGAGCATTATATCAACAAGCCTTATGGCGATGTGTGGCATAAAATGCGAGAGTTGGCCTATAAAGTTCATCCTTATAAATGGATGACGATCGGCAAAGAACTGAGCCATATAGAAAATGTGAAGCTACAGGATGTAAAAGATTTTTTTTCGCAACATTATACTCCTTCCAATGCCGTATTAACCGTTGCTGGCAACATTACAACTGCCCGTGTAAAAGAGTTAGCGGAAAAATGGTTTGCCGACATTCCGGCGGGGAAAAAATATGAAAGAAAGGTACCGCAGGAGCCTACGCAAACGGAACCTCATTTTCTTGAAGTGAAGTCAGATGTTCCTTTAGATGCGCTGTACAAGTGCTGGCATATTTATCCACGCCTCGACAAAAGATATTATGCCGCTGATCTTATTACCGAAGTGCTGGGTAGTGGCGCCTCTTCGAGATTGTATGAAAGCCTTGTAAAAGAAAAACAATTATTCAGCAATATTTCCTGTTCACATACAGGAAGCATAGATGCAGGGCTTCTTACCATAGAAGGCAAGCTTGTAAAAGGAGTTTCTATTGAAGCCGGAGACAAAGCGGTTGAACAGGAATTGGAAAAAATAAAGAATGAAATAATCGCTGAAGCGGAATTACAAAAGGTGAAAAATAAAGTAGAGAGCCTGCTTGCTTTTGAAGACATTAGCTTAATGAACCGGGCAAACAGCCTTGCCAATTATGAATTACTGGGCAATGCCAATTTGATGAATGAAGAGCTTGCCAATTACCACGCAGTAACGGCTGAAGAAATTCATAAAGAATGCTGCAATATTTTTGTAGATACCAATTGCAGCACACTTTATTACAGGGCTGAAAAACAGGTTAATTAATTTCCACCCTAATTTTTTACGAAAGATAAATAAACAGAAATGCCTGATAGACGTATTGCTCCTTCAATAAAAGACGCCGTAGATTTCGACATAATTTTAAATCCAGCTACTCATTTTAAACTTTCAAATGGGGTACCGGCGTATTATATAAATGATGGCGCAGAGGAAGTGGCACAAGTGGATCTCGTATTTAACGCGGGCAATTCTTATGAAACTAAAAATGGGATAGCGGCTGCCACCAATCATCTTCTTAAGAACGGAACTTCAAAGAAGAATGCTTTTGAGATTACTGAATATTTTGAATATTATGGCGCCTTTCTTAGTCTTAGCTGCTACAATGAAACTGCAACCATAACATTGCATTGCCTTTCAAAATATTTAAAGGAACTGTTGCCCGTAATGAGAGAAATTATTACGGATTCAGAATTTCCTGAAAGAGAGATAGAAATATTTCAGCAAAACAGCATTCAACGGCTGTCGGTGAATTTGCAAAAATGTGATTTTGTAGCCAACAGGTTCATTGATAAATATTTGTATGGAGCCAAACATCCTTATGGAAAAGTAAACCATAAAGAAGATTTTGAGGCCATAACAAGGGAAGACCTTACTCGTTATTTTAAACAATTTTATATCAATGCAAAGTGCAGAATCTTCGCTGCGGGAAAACTCCCTTCCGATTTTGAAACACTTATGGATACTAACTTTGGCGACCTTTCTATCAATGATACCTTTCCTAA
This sequence comes from Hanamia sp., assembly GCA_036566285.1. GTDB lineage: Bacteria > Bacteroidota > Bacteroidia > Chitinophagales > Chitinophagaceae > Ginsengibacter. The sequence continues at coordinate 55 of DATCWN010000560.1, read as the reverse complement.
AGTAATTCATAAGCCTGAAACGGCTTCTGAAAAAAAATACCGCATTACCAACGAT
>DATCWN010000518.1:0-8777 GCA_036566285.1 Hanamia sp. | reverse complement strand
TATCTTTTAGAATCAGATTTGATTTCGTGATAATAATTATCCTGCTGTAGGAATATTCTTAAATGCAGTGCTATCGCCCATTGCAGCCTTTTTCATTTGTATAGCCGTTTCATGCCCCACATATTTTTCTATCCTTTTTTCTATAAAATAAATTAAAGGTGTGAGCACGATAGCCATTGTAAATTTGTACAGATAGTTCATAATGCCGACTGCCAGAATTAATTGCCATGAAAACAAACCGCTGAATGCAATGAACAAAACAATATAGCTGTCAACCAATTGAGAGACCAATGTAGAACCCGTTGCCCGCAACCATAAATGTTTATCGCCGGTTGCTTTTTTTATTTTTTGAAAAACAAAAACATCTACTACCTGGCTTACCAAAAACGCGACAATACTTCCCAAAATGATTCGCATATTTTGCCCAAAGATGGCTTTGAAAGAAGTCTGAATATTTTCTACTCCCTGAGCATGGCTGCTTGACAGCCACGCATCGGCAGGCGGTAAAGCAATAGCAATAAAGTACATTAAAAACGCGTAAGTAATAAGAATGACTGCTGTAATGGAAATTCTACGAACTGCTTTTGGCCCATAGTATTCATTGATAATATCTGTGATCACAAATTCAAATGGCCAAAGTATAACACCACAGGTAAGCGTAAACGCTAATCCGCCTTGACCAAATAAGGTAAAGTTGGCAGGATTCATTCCCAGCAAGCTTTCCAGCGAAAACAATTTCATTCCGATGGCTTCCGCAACCAAAGCGTTTGCTACAAAGAAAGCAGTGAAACCTATAAAGATTTTGGTTGGCTTATCATTTAAAATTTTAAGTATCATTAAAAAGAAAATTATTAAAGAAAGAAAAAATAAAACTGGAGAATCAGGAAAACAAAATTAATAGCCGCCAGCCATTTTGGAAGAAGATAAGGTTTGCCAATGATAACGATTACTGAATAAACAATGCACATGATCAGGTTAATTATGATGGCAGAAAATCCTAAAGTAATTACGAGGTCTTTAAAAAAAGGAACGGGGCTTACAGTGTTTGAGTCACCCGTAACCGGCTTCCCTGCTTCCACTTTACTAAAAATAATAAACAGCAAAAATGCGATATTGCAAATTAGCGTGAACCTGGAAAAAAAGGAAATGACTTTCATTATGAATGTTTTGGAAATACGCTCCGCAAAATAATAGTAATTTGGCCGAATATCTTTTAAACCTTGATGGAAGAAATTATTTTACAGCGAATTACGGTTTGATGATGAATAAAGAATGTTTTACCAATTGAAGAAAAATATCCCGCGAAATGAAAACTCTTAGCCTGATCATAATTACTTTTAACCGTCGTGCAGATTTGCTGGAGTTATTAGAAGATATTACGCGGTTGGAAAATCATGGCTACCTGAAAGAAGTTGTTATCTTAAACAATGCTTCCACCGAAAGTTTTAATGACATTGAAAAATGGATTGATCTTCATAAGAATATTCCTTTCAAATACATTGTAAGCGAAGAAAATCTGGGCGTTTCGCGTGGAAGAAACTACGCCTCAAAATTTGCAACCGGCGACATTTTGTTTTTTGTGGATGATGATGTAGTGTTAGAAGATATCTTTTTATTTAAAAAAGTAATAGACTCATTCTCTTCGCCTGAATTTGAAAACAGGACTCTCGGTGCCATTAGTTTCAAAGTCCTTTATTCGTCGAACAGGCAAATTCAGATCAATGCATTCCCACACAAGAATTTCGAAAAATTAAAAGACGAAAAAGAATTTTTAACCTATTACTATATTGGTTGTGCCCATGCTATGCTGCGTGAAGCCTGGATAAAGTATGGAGGCTATCCTTCTGACTTTTTTTATGGAATGGAAGAATATGATTTCAGTTATTGGCTTATCAAAAATGGATATTGTATCCGCTACAATTCTGAAGTTCAATTGTTGCACAAGGAATCTCCATTAGGGCGTAAACCGCAGGAAATAAAACTAAGAATGATGTGGGTAAATAAATCAAAAGTTGCCTGGAAATATTTACCCAGAATCTATTTTTATAGCACCTCTATTATGTGGAGTATTGAGTTCCTGCGTAAAACAAATTTCAACCTGAAACATTTTTTTAAAGCATGGAAAGAAATAATTTCTATACCCAGACTTGAAAAAAGAGAACCCATAAACAAAGATGGGCTTTTATATCTGCGAAAAGTAAACGCCAGGCTTTGGTATTAAATCAATTTCTTCCTTTCAGCATTGGAACAAATGAAAAGTTGGAAAAGGCTTCTTCTTCCAGACTACCATCTTCATTTTTGGTAATGCGCATCATTTTCTGAATGCCATCTTCGTCCAAAGGAATTACCATTGTGCCACCAACTTTTAATTGGTCAATCAATTTTGGGGGAATGAATGGCGCAGCAGCGGTAATTAATATTTTATCAAAAGGGGCATAGGTAGGCAAGCCTTCAAATCCATCGCCGTAAAAAAATTTTATGTTGGGGTATTTTGATCTTAAAATAAAAGTCTTATTCAGTTCAAACAATTTTTTTTGCCGCTCAATGGTGAACACATGTGCGCCCATCTCTGCAAGTACAATGGCCTGATAAGCGCTGCCCGTGCCTATTTCAAGTATCTTATCATAATCTTCTACTTCTAATAATTGTGTTTGATAAGCGACTGTGTAGGGCTGCGAAATCGTTTGTCCTTCACCGATAGGAAACGCCCTGTCCTGGTAAGAAATATGTTCCAGCGCGGTATCCAAAAAATAATGGCGCGGTATATTCATCATTGCTTTCAGCACACGTTCATCAGTAATTCCCTTATCCCTGATAGAGTCTATTAATTTCTTTCTTAGCCCTTTGTGCCGGTAAGTATCCTCAAACTTTCGCATGGGTGCAATTTAAAAAATTGCTTTGACAATGTTGTAACCCAATTAACAAATTAAAAATTAACAGGCATAACTTTTGTCTCTCGAATGAATATGAAAAAAATATTGCCTCTTATTTTTTTAGTTGCCTTTATATTATCCGGATGTAACACCAAAAAAGACTCTGAAGCATCTAAGAACAAAAAAATAAGCAAAAGAAATTATAGCATTACAAAGAACAATGCCTACAATGATCTTTTTTTGGATAGCCTGGCAGTGGTGAATTATATCTCAAAAAACGCACTGCCAGATTCTGTGTCCCGCCGCATCATCAGCTTTTATAACGCGCGTAATTATGAATTTGCCTGGTTCTCTTCCGATGGATTATCTGAACAGGCTATGGGCTTTTCAAGCCTTTTAAATTTTACAGGAGATACCTCCGCAAGGCAAAAGAAGTTGCAAAAGAAAATGGATGATTTGATGAGCGCTGATAATTTAAAACTTTCTGAAACAGATAAATCCACCATTAACACCGAACTTACGCTGACTGAAAGCCTGATTGATTATACACTTTCCAATTATGAAAAAGGGTTCGTAAAAAGAAAAGAAGTGGAGCGGTTTATTCCGTTCAAAAAGCAAGACCCTATTTATCTATCTGATTCGTTATTGAACAAAAAACATAAAGACAATAAATATTTTTCCGACATAAATAAGCCTTATAAACTATTATCTGAACAACTGAGAAAATATGTAGCATTAGCAAAATCAAATCAATGGATGGCTATAAATGGGGAAGCCAAAATGTTCAAAGAAGGGAAGGCTTTTCCCCAGGTAATTGCTATAAAAAACAATCTTTTTTTGACCGGCGATTTGTCTCAAAAAGATTCCACTGATTTATTCGATGAAAATCTTAAAAGCGGTATAAGAAGTTTTCAGGCGCGGTTGGGCTTCAAGGCTGATGGAAAAATAACTCCTGAACTGCTGGCGCAAATAAATGTGACTCCTATTGAAAGAGTTAAGCAAATTCTAATCAACATGAATCGTATGAGGTGGCTTCCGCAGGAACCGGAAGGCCACCTTATTGTGGTAAATACTCCCGCTTTTATTCTGCACATGTATGACGGAGAAAATACTGTTTTTTCCATGCCTGTAGTGGTGGGCAAGGAAGGCCACAATACCACGCTTTTTTCCGATATGCTTACCACCATTGTGTTTAGCCCTTATTGGAACATTCCGCCAAGCATTGTAAAAAATGAGATAATTCCAGAGATGGAAAAAAATAATAATTATCTCGCAAGTAACGATATGGAAATAACCGGCGAAAATAATGGGTTGCCCGAAGTGCGGCAAAAACCCGGGCCTAAAAATTCTCTGGGAAAAGTAAAATTTTTATTTCCTAATAGTTTCAATATCTATTTTCATGATACTCCCGCAAAAGGCCTTTTCGAAAAAGATATGCGTGCCTATAGCCATGGATGTATCCGCCTCAGCGACCCGGAAAAAATGGCAAATTATCTTTTAAAAGATAATGGTAAATGGACTCCGGAAAAAATTAATGAGGCTATGAACAGTGGCAAGGAGCAATATGTAAAATTGAAAAATCCGGTTCCTGTTTTTATCACTTATTATACTGCATGGGTGGACTACAACGGCACGCTACATTTCAGGGATGATATTTATGGGCATGATAAGGATGTTGCATCAAAAATGTTCTTATAAATTTTCAAAATGGTTGTATAGTTTTAGGATAATAAACTTTTAAGAAGTTTACAATTTTATTAGCCCAATCTTTTAACCATAACCATTTTCTTCCTCTCTCCATTTTTGTTTTTGGTTTTACTAACTTGCGCACTTAATTTTTCAAAAATAAATTAAGTAGATACTGGCACTGCCTGTAGACATTGATTATTTTAAATACCTCTAAAAAAACTTTTGAAAGAGAAGAATGGCGAAAACGAATAAAGAAGAATACAAACATAGTGATTCCGGCCTCTCTGGCCAATATAAAACGTGGTTCCTAGATTATGCCAGTTATGTAATTCTTGAACGGGCGGTTCCTGCAATTGAAGATGGGCTAAAGCCGGTGCAAAGAAGAATCTTACATGCCATGAAAGAAATGGATGATGGCCGTTTCAATAAAGTGGCCAACATCATTGGACAAAGCATGCAATACCATCCACATGGCGATGCGAGCATTGGCGATGCCATTGTAAATCTTGGGCAAAAAGATTTGCTGATAGAAACACAGGGAAACTGGGGCGATGTGCGTACCGGTGACGATGCGGCGGCGCCACGTTACATAGAAGCGCGCCCCAGCAAGTTTGCTATAGAAGTCGCTTTCAATAATAAAACTACTAACTGGCAACTTAGTTATGACGGACGAAAGAATGAACCCGTTACTCTGCCGATGAAATTCCCTTTACTCCTTGCGCAGGGAGCCGAAGGCATAGCGGTGGGGCTTGCTACAAAGATTCTTCCTCATAATTTTTGTGAATTAATTGAAGCCACTATAAAGTATTATAAAGGGAAAAAATTTGAACTCTATCCTGATTTCATTACCGGCGGAATGATAGATGTTACGCATTACAACGATGGCATTCGCGGAGGCAAAGTGCGTGTGCGCGCAAGGATTGAAGAGCTCGATAAAAAGACGTTAGTTATTAAAGATGTCCCTTATGGAACTACCACTACGCAATTAATTGAAAGCATTATTAAGGCCAACGACAGCGGCAAAATAAAAATTAAAAAAGTTACCGACAATACTGCTGCCGAAGTAGAAATACATGTTGATCTTGCTCCCGGAATTTCGCCGGATATAACCATTGACGCATTGTATGCTTTTACGGATTGTGAAGTTTCTATTTCACCCAATGCCTGTGTTATTGAAGGCCAGAAGCCACGCTTTCCGGGAGTGGCTGAATTGCTGAAGCTTTCCGCAGACTTTACACGCGAATTACTGAAAAAAGAATTGGAAATAAAACTCCGTGAGCTACAGGAGAAATGGCATTATACTTCTTTGGAAAAAATATTTTTTGAAGAAAAAATTTATAAAGAGCTTGAGAAAAAACATGAGACCTGGGATAAAGTGATTGCCGCCATTGACAAAGCATTTATTCCCTTTAAGCAAGTATTAAAAAGAGAAATTACCCGCGAGGATATTCTGAAACTAACGGAGAAGCCTGTTCGCAGAATTTATAAATTGGATATTGATGATTTAAATGAACAGATTAAATCTTTAGAAAACGAGATTGCGCAGGTAAGGCGTCATCTTGAATTCTTGACCGATTATGCCATTTCTTATTATGAAGAATTATTAAAGAAATTCGGCAAGGGCCGTGAGCGCAAAACGGAGATAAAACTTTTTGATACCATCCAGGCGAAGTCAGTAGCCATTGCCAACACAAAAATTTATGTGAATCGTTCCGAAGGATTTGTAGGCACGAGCCTTAAAAAAGATGAGTTCATTGATGATTGCAGCGACCTTGACGACATCATCGCTTTTACCAAAGCAGGAAAAATGAAAGTGGTGAAAGTGGCAGATAAAGTTTTTATCGGGAAAGATATTATTCATGTGGCCGTGTTTAGGAAAAATGATGAGCGCACCACCTACAATATGATTTATGCCGATGGTAAAAAAGGAATCAGCTACGCCAAGCGGTTTAATGTAACGGCGGTTACGCGGGATAAAGAATACGACCTTACCAAAGGCGATGAAAAAAGTAAAGTGCATTATTTTTCCATCAACCCTAATGGCGAGGCTGAAGTGGTAAGGATATTACTAACTCCCGGCTGTAGTGCCAGAAACAAAGAACTTGACTTTTATTTTGAAACATTAGAAATCCGGGGTAGATCGAGCATTGGAAACCAGGTAACCAAGTATCCCGTAAAATCCATACGCCTTCTTGAGAAAGGAAGATCAACACTTGATCAGCGCAAACTTTGGTTTGACGAAACTTTTGGAAGATTGAATGTGGAAGAAAAAGGAAAGCTTTTAGGAAACTTTGACGGCGATGATAAAATCCTTGTTATTTATAAAGACGGAAATTATGAAATAACAGGGCAGGAGATAACCCAGCGTTTTGAAACAGACGAGATTGAATTAATAGAAAAATTTGACCCTGAAAAGATTATAACGGCTGTGTATCTGGATGCAGAAAAACTGCAATACAATGTAAAGCGTTTTAAAATAGAGACCAACACTTTAAACACCAAATTTCTTTTTATAAAAGAAGGAAAAGATAACAGGCTGATGAAGGCCACAACTTCTGTGGAACCGATCCTTGAAATGCAAAGTGGACGTGGCACGCAGATTCGTAAAGCAAAAATAAAACTCCATAAAGTAGTGGATATTATGGGCTGGCGTGCCATTGGAAATAAACTCACTGATTATTCCAAAAGCGATGAAATGGATTGGGTAAAAGTAGAAGTTCCGTCCGCACAGCAGAATTTATTTGAAGAAGAAGAGTAGGTGCATACTTGAAGATTTGAAGTTGAAAGTTGGAGAATGTTGATGGTTCCATTAAAGCCTCCTATTTTTTAATTAGTTGTTTAAATAAAAAAAAGATCGAAAAAGTTTCTTTTATTCAGAAGTGTTATTTATGTTTGCATTGTTAATGTAAATCCTCCAAGTTCCACCGAATTTCCTTTAAGCTTACAAATTGTCCTGAAACATTTTCTTCACGAGAGTTTTCTACGCTTATAAATACAAAGAGAATTCCTACTCTTTACCACATCCAAAACATCCAATGAATTTCTAATGGCTTATATAGATCTGAAAGTAATATTCTGACTGTCTTAATTGCCACCAATTTCTTCTGATTCAATTATTTTATTAAGCATACATCTTAATATCCTGCGCAAGTACCGTTATGGCGAGTCCTATAAATTCTGAAAAATTTATAAACGAATACTTAACCTCTCAACCCAACAAAATGAAAAAGAAATTTACAATTACCCTGGTATTAATTTCAATGGCCTTTGTAGGCTTTGCGCAAGAATGCCCCAATTATTTTAAAAGAAATAATGGTAATGGAACCTGCACCTCCGGAGCGGAAATCCAGATGTACTATTCGGTATGTCCGAGTGTGGTTCCAACGATTGATTCCATTTATGTCAACGGAGTAAACACAAACGTTTCGATGATCAATGTGAATACTTCAAATTGTGCTACAAAAGGTTATATCAGCTATTGCATCAGCGGGGATATACCTCCGGCACACACCCTTAAAGTGTTTTTTAATTATGGTGGTGTTATTGCAGGAGGTACTACCACAATTTGTACGGTAACAGATGATCCGGAAGCCGGTCCTATGCCTGTTGTTTTAAGCAAATTCGACGTGCAGCGTCAAAATAGCAAGACCGTTACGGCTACATGGAAAACGGAACAGGAAATAAATTCAGATAGATTTGAACTTCAAAGGTCTTCAAATAATTCAACCTTTGAAACAGTGGCTACGGTTTTAAGCAAGAATTCAAACAGTAGTATTGCACAATATTATTCTCTTACCGATCCCAATAGTTTGACAGAAGTAAGTCTTTATAGAATTAAAATGATAGATAAAGATAATTCTTTTAGTTACTCAACTATAAAACCAGTAAAAGGAATCAACGCTGCATCAGACTTTGTTATATTTCCTAACCCAAGTACAGGTAATGCTAAAGTTTCCATTAGCAACTTAAGCGAACCTACGAAAGTCATGATTTTTGATAATTCGGGCCGCGTAATAAGACAAACAGGTTTCACCAATAGCAATTCAATTGATATTAATAATCTGCAAAAAGGCGGCTACATTATAAAAGTGATTGGTGAAAGAACAGGTGCCAGCTCTGTAAAAAAACTTACTGTAATCAATAAATAATTCCATTTTCTTGACACATGATTCATCTTCCTAACACATGAATCTAACCGGGCTTCCTTTCCAGGAA
>DATCWN010000515.1:0-4657 GCA_036566285.1 Hanamia sp. | reverse complement strand
TTTGATCAATATGGTTGGATGAAAAAGAGGCCCAGTAAGGCGCCTGGTAATTATAATTCAAATGATAATCGCCACCCCATGAAGAAGAGTCTTTAGTTACAAAAGGGCCCCAGATACCGGGAGCAAATTTTCCTTCTTTTGATGAACAGGCAAAAAGATATTGTGAGGCATAATAATATTTTTCGAGTAAAGTATCCGAAATCTGCACATTGGATTTGCTCCAGAAAGTTGCCCACCATTTTTCATGCTGCTGATACATGGATTTTATGGAAACCGATGTCAATAATTTAGCTTGTTTGATAGAACCTTCTTTCCAATCGGTACGATCAAAATTGGTATTCAGTGTAAGTGTAACCGTTACTTTTTTTCCTGGTAAAAGGGTGATTGTATTTTCTTTCGATGGCACACTTCCGAGTACTTTCATGGCCATAGCTATGTGCGAAGGCCATTGCAGCAAAGGTGTATTTTCAAAGGAACGGCTTACCCAATATACATTACCTTCTTTTCCGGAATCAGTAACTGAAGTATTTCCTTTTGTAGCCCATAAATCAAAATGTAACTCGCAGGTTTTGTTACTTATAAATTCCCCAACCACAGTATTACTTGTGGCAGACACCCATGTATTGAGAGAAACTTCCAAATCGCCTTTCTTAAATTTTGCTTTAATAAGCGCTTTATCCAAAATTTGTTCTGCATTATATGAAGCACCTTTTAAAGCATCTATCCTGATGCTCAATCCACCGGGAGAAGCAATGCCACCACCCGGATACACAGGATAGGCACACCAAAAATCATTTTTACCCAGATAAAAAGTAAGCTGATCGGGGCTACCACCTAATGTCAATCCAATATCGCCATTGCCTGCTAACGGAGCATCAGGAACTTTAGATGTGGGGACATGCTTTGGTGCCTCTGTGAACAGCGCTTTATACCGTCCTGCATAAATGGATTGTGCCTGGAGCTGGCTCCCCGCCAGCATTAGGGATAAAGTGATAAAAAGATTTCGAAATAGATTCATCTGCTTTACTTTTTTTGGGACATAATAGCACCCTGCCCCACATCATTTGCTGAAAGTATATGCGCTTTCACTTTATCTTTTGAGACCTCATCGGCGCCCGCATCCAATGGAGCCATTCTTGCCTGGCCATCCATATCTGTGGCTACAGAAAGGTAATTTTCTGAAACACTGTTTATGGCAGGGCTTCCCGGCAGAAGATGGAAGGCGCCGGTAGCGTCGCGTGTAAGTTTGGGATCCGTATTTTGGTATCCACTTCCGGGCATATTTCCTGCGCCATTTGTTTTGAAAATAATATTGCCTTTCCAGCTGCCATCACTATAAGGACCTGAAATGGTTGCCGCCGCTCCACCACCCTGGATAATATTATTTGCTACGGTAATGAAAGTAGCGCCCATACCTTCTTTGCGGGCTCCCTGGAAAATGTTGACTTTATTATCAACCAAAGTATTAAAAGCGATCAATACCCTGTCCGGCCGGTCGTGTGAAGTAAGCTTTGCACCATCGGCCACTTCTCCACCGCCATTGCCGATTGTGATGGCGGGATTACAGCCTTCAAAATAATTGCTATGCACTACATGGTCGTCCCCAAAGATCCTAAGGCCGGGCGTATTGATAAAATAATTGCCATACACCTGGCAACGATTTCCATGCCGCAGGGTAAATTGTGCCGGGCAGTTTCTAATGGTATTATAACGCAGCGTAACCGCAGATGCTTTCACAGAAATCAATTCATTTTCGCCGGCGCAATCTTCAAAAAGATTGTACTCAACGATACTATTGCTGGAAGAAAGGCTGAAACCACTCAATCCAAATTGAAAAGCTTCTGCACCGTTTTTTCCTCCCTGATCCTTGTGCGATTTAAAATAATTATGATGTATCCAAAGTCTTTCTGCAATTTGGTTTCCGCTGCCGCGAACTGCAATGAATCTGCCCATAGCATCCTTATTCTGAAAGGTGTTGTAATCCACTTCATGATCGCTGCCGGCAAGGGTAAGGTCTTCGCCATTGCCTGGCGTTTCAAAAATATTTTGGGTAAAACGGCAAAAGGAAGTGCCTGCGCCGGTCTTAGCTTTAGAAGCGGTATGTGTAAAGCGAAATCCTTTGATGATAATATAAGCGGCAGGGCTCACAATATTGAATCCTCCGGCACCGGTAATTTCGGCCGCTCCTATATTTTTTGCAGCAATGGTAATTGGCTGCTGTTTGGTACCGGTTTTATTAATAGTAATATTGTCGGTAGTTGTGTAAACGCCATTACTTAGTAAAATTACATCGCCTGGCTTTGCCTTATTGATGGCACTTTGCAGATCGGCTATAGAAGAAACTACAATGGTAGCTGCCTGAGTAGGCGTCGCTAAAAGAAACGCCGCCAGAAGCAATGAAAGTATTTTTAAAGAGAAAATATTTTTATAAAAAATAAGATAGCCCCTGTAAAAGATCAAAGAGTTCCACCCTTTTAACCGGCTCATTAAATACCATTTCATTTTTACCGATAATGCTTTTTTCATAAACTAATTACACGTTTTTTTTAAATAAAAAAAGTAAAACAATGCAGAAAAATCCCCTGCAAATACCGCCTCTTTTTGGCAGCTCAAGTAATGCTTATTTAACCAATAAATAATACAGGATATTATCTTTTCATTCAATTATTTAGGCTTTGTTGATAAAGTATGAACCAGGATTTCAGAATTGATTATTAGGGTTATTACGTAGGAAGCAAAAGATATTATTGCTCTGTCAAATAATTGCTCCTCCATATAAACAAAACTTTTACATTTGTGTATTACTACATAGATTACCATACTAAATACTAACTGACAACCTCTTCTAACTTAGCAAACTTCTTTTTTCAATGAAACAAAAAATCTTCTTCCTATTGGCAGTTGCCGCAATTTTTATTAGCTGCGAAAAGGACAATAATTCCTTACAACTTGCAGGACAGTATAAGCCAAACACCAATGGAAGTGTGGGTCCTGTAATAATGTATTCCAGCCAGGGACAGGTAACAAACGCTGTTGCCATTCAAAGTTTTTTACAAAGACAAGGAGTTGAAAATGAATTTATTTTCAGTGGCTCTTCATTTCCTATCGGCAGTAATGATTTGTTTACGCTTGCCATTACACAAAATAACAAAGTGACTATTTCGGCAGCTATTTTGACGGAACCCAGGCAGGCAGAAATAGTTGACCAGACATCCTCACAACTTTTGATAGCGCTTATAGATTCAGTCCAAAGTTTCATACCAATCGGAAATAACAACAGGTGCGCGGTTTTATATCCGGCCATAAAAAAGATCAACTCAGAAAAGAAATACACTCCGCTTCCGCCCGGATCTGGTTACAGTGGCGTTTTCACATTCCGGACTATGTTCCCGATAGAAATAGAGAATGGACAGTTCACTCTGCCATTGACAACATTCCTGGTAAGTTCATCAACCGTTAACAACTCCTGCATGAATTCTGTCAGTAATGAATGGAACACTTTCAATCCAGATATAATAACCCAGTTACAGACGGGAGATACCATTGTTTACCAAACAAAGCGGGTTCAATTATTGAAGCAATAAGCGTGTGCTTATACTTCGGCAAGAGGTACTATTGGTTTAGCAATTATTTTACCTCAACCGTTAGCATAAAAATTATTACTAAATCAGGGTTATCAAGATTATAGGATGTATTCTAGAAATCAGGTTCATCCTGAAAATTCTAATTCAAACAATAGCCTTATAATTTTGACAATCATTAATCGAGGTATTCATACAGCCGTCTGGCTGCCGGTACCGATGGCTCTATCTTTTCAATCTAATACAACCTCTTCCCTTCATTTAATTTCTTCATTCGCAACAAAGCTTCTAAATAATAATAATCAGCGTAATTAATTGGCACATCTACTTCACTATTGGAAGGTTTAGTGCCGGTGCTGTGCAATAAGATAAAACCTTTATTGTCTCCCAGGGGCGAGCGGTAATGATTGGTAAGGCTGTGCATTATTTTATCTGCGGCTTTCCTGTACTGATCGCCACTTTTACTGTAGCCACTCAACTCATACAAAGCCGATGCAATCACAGCTCCGGCGGAGGCGTCTCTTGGCTCGTTAGGAATAACGGGTGCATCAAAATCCCAATAAGGCACTCCGTCTTTTGGCAGGTGCGGATTATTTAAAAGGAAAGAAGCAATGTGCTCCGCCTGGTTAAGGAATGCTTTGTTTTTTGTTTCACGATAACACATAGTGAAGCCATATAAGCCCCATGCCTGCCCACGAGCCCATGCGGATTCATCGCTATAGCCCTGGTGTGTAAGTTTCTTAACCACCTTGCCGGTAGCGGTGTCATAATCCACCACATGATATGAGCTGTAATCTTTCCGGAAATGATTTTCCATGGTCTTACGGGCATGGCTAGACGCAATTTTATAGAAAGAAGAATCTCCGGTTAATTTGGAGGCTTCAAACAATAATTCGAGGTTCAGCATATTATCAATGATGACCGGGTAATCCCACTTTTGTTTGTTATGATCCCACGATTTAATCAGGCCTACTTTCGGATTAAAACGAGTGCTTAATGTTTTCGCAGATTGAATGATCACTTCTTTATAATGCGCATTATTGGTGAGTTTATAGCCGTTCCCGAAACTGGAATAA
>DATCWN010000259.1:0-3954 GCA_036566285.1 Hanamia sp. | reverse complement strand
AATAAAACAATTATTTCTCCATCTGATCTATCACACTATGTGTAACACCTGTTGATGAAAATCCACCATCATGAAAAAGATTTTGCATCGTAACGTATTTTGTATAATCGCTAAAAAGAGTTACTAAATAATTAGCGCAATCTTCACCAGTCGCATTTCCCAATGGGCTCATTTGTTCCGCATAATTCATAAATCCATCAAATCCTTTTACGCCACTTCCTGCAGTAGTTCTGGTGGGCGATTGTGAAACAGTATTGATTCTCACTTTATTTTTCAGCGCATAATGATAACCAAAACTACGAGCTATGCTCTCCAACAATGCTTTTGCATCGGCCATTTCGCTATAATCGGGAAACACACGCTGGGCCGCTATGTACGTGAGCGCTACCACACTTCCCCATTCATTTAATGCATCCAATTTATAAGCGGTTGCCAGCAAGCGATGCAAACTGGTAGCAGAAATATCAAGCGTTTTTTGATTGAATCCATAATCTATTTCTGTGTAAGGTTTTCCCTTCCGCATATTCACACTCATGCCAACGGAATGCAAAATAAAATCCATGCCGCCACCAAAATGCTCTTTAGATTTTATGAGCAAATTCTGCATGTCATCATTACTGGTTACATCGCATGGAATTACTGGCGCATTTATTTTTTCAGCCAGCTTATTAATTTCTCCCATGCGCATGGCAACAGGCGCATTGGTAAGTACGATTTCAGCTCCTTCTTCATGACAGCGTAAAGCAGTTTTCCAGGCAATAGATCTTTCATCAAGCGCGCCAAAAATAATTCCCTTTTTCCCTTTCAGTAAATTGTATGACATAGTTTATTTTTTTTTGGCCAAATTAAGAATTAAAAATTTAGAATGAAGGAATTAGCCCAATAATCCAACAAGGCAATAAGCGAATTGATTAATAAATTTAATTCTCGATCATTTCCCTTGCATTTTCAAATGCAGCAGCCGTAGGCCTTTCACCACTCAGCATGGTAGCGATGGCTGTTATTCTTTCATCATCATTCAACACTTTTATAGAGGTAACAATCTTATCTTCTTTTATTTCTTTATAAACAAAAAAATGAGTCTGTGCCTTTGCTGCTATTTGCGGTTGATGCGTTATTGAAATCAATTGATGGGCAGCAGAAAGTTCTTTAATAATATTTCCGACCTGCCTCGCTGCTTCCCCACTTATACCGGAATCAATTTCATCAAAAATCAACGTAGGTAATTGTACACTTTTTGCCACTAAAGATTTTATGACAAGCATTAACCGGCTTAGTTCTCCCCCACTCGCTACTTTCCGCAAAGGCTCAAATCTGGAAGATTTATTGGCATTGAATAAAAATTCCAGGGAAGTATTTCCAAAAGAATTCAATTCTTCCAAAGATTTTATTTCAATCTTAATTTTTGCATTCGGCATACCCACCTGTGCTAAAAGCTTGTTTACTTTTTGTTCAAAGGTTGGTATTTCCTTTTGCCTTTTATCAGAAATAATTTCCGCCAGTTTTAATGCATCGCGGCTATATTCCTGGGCTTGTTTCTGTTTTTGCACTATCGCCTCTGAAAGATTAGTTACTTTTTCCAGTTCCTTTTCAAGACGATCTTTTATTTCCTGCAATTGTGCAGTAGTATTTACATTATGTTTTTTCAAAAGGCTATAACCCACTGCCATTCTATCATTCAGCTCGCCAATTCTTTCGGCATCAAACGAAACTTTATGATTTATGTTATCAATTTCGCCGGCAATATCTTTAATTTCAATTTCTACAGATTGTAATCTTTCATTCAGCAATTCAATGTCAGGATAAAAAGATTTGAGTGACTGAAGTTTATGATTAATGGATTTTACCTGTTGCACGAGTGGCTCTTCATTTTCTTCCAGTTGAAAATAAACTTCCGAAAGAATTGATTTTATATTTTCCGCATGGCTCATTACTTTTATTTCTGCATCAATATTTTCAATTTCATTTTCTAAAAAATTGGCTTCTTCTAATTCAGTAAATAAAAATTTATTGTAATCAAATTCTTTATTAGCCGCGGTTTGCTCAGCCGTAAGTTGTTCTAATTCTTTCAGAGCCGACCGGTACTGTTTAAATACAGATTGGTATTGATCAATTAATTTTCCATTACCTGCCAGGGCATCAATTACTTCGCGTTGAAAATCATTATTGTTTAATTCAAGCGTATCAAATTGCTGATGCAGATCTACAAGCAAGAAAGATAATTGCTTCAATTGGTTTAAAGTAACCGGGGTATCATTTATAAAAGCCCTCGATTTTCCGTTAGACGAAATTTCGCGCCGAATGAGAATCTCACCTTCATAGTCGAGTTCGTTCTTTTGTAAAAAATCTTTTACGGCAATATTTTTAGTCTTAAAATTTCCTTCAACAAAACATTTCTTTTGTTTGTCTGATAAAACAGAAGTGTCTGCACGATCCCCAAGAATTAAACTGAGCGCTCCCATCAAAATACTTTTACCTGCGCCGGTTTCACCTGTTATAATATTTAAATGATCAGAGAAATTGATTTCAATGGAATCAATAATTGCATAATTATGTATGTGTAACTGATGAAGCATTTATGGTGGGCAAATTACAATATTCCTGGCTTTTTGCTTTATGTTTTTCGAGTTACAATAAACCTGAATTGATAAAAAGTTAATCGCAGAGAAGTATAAAAAAAGGCGCTAAAAGCGCCATTGTATAATATTTTGGAAGGTATTTTATTTTACTTCTACTGCATCATTCAACTCATCATCTACTAAAATTCTTCCACAGTTTTCACAAACAATAATTTTCTTTCTTTGCTTAATTTCACTTTGCTTTTGTGGAGGAATTGCATTGTAACAACCGCCGCAGGAGTCTCTTTCCACAGGTACCACTGCAAGTCCATTACGATAATTATTACGAATCCTATCGTAGCTTGTCAACAATCTTTCATCTACGCCTTCTCTTGCAGCGTCCTCTAGTTTTTTATATTGCTTTTCTTCTTTTTCAGTTTCAGCAATTATTTTTTCAAGCTCTCCTTTCTTACCTTTTAAATTAGTTTCTTTAATGGCTGTTGCTTTCTTAGCCAGTTCAAGCTGCTTTGCTTTTTCAGCTATATCTTCTGTCGCGTCTTTAATATGCTTTTCAGCTAATTTTATTTCCAGCGTCTGCATTTCCATTTCCTTATTAATGGCTTCAAACTCGCGATTGTTCTTAACATTTTCACTTTGTTTCTCATATTTTTTTACGAGTTCCTGTGAATCTTTAATCAATGTTTTTTTATCTTCAATAAATTGCTGGATGCCGTTCATCTCTTCTTCAATCCGGTTCTGACGGGCATTTAATCCTGCGATTTCATCTTCAAGGTCGCTTACTTCTATGGGTAATTCGCCTTTCAATACCTGGATGCCATCTAACTTGCTATCAACTTTTTGAAGTTTTACAAGAGATGATAATTTTTCTTCTACAGAATAATCTTTTACCTGGGCCATATAATATGTATGATTTTGTTTTATTAGATTTTAATACTTCCTGTCAGGTGTAATAAATAACAGGATTGGTATTCATTTCTGTTTTTAGGACGGCAAAGTTAGGAAATTTTTGCTGTAAAAATTCAGCTACAAGGTCAATAGTAAATTGTTCGCTTTCATAATGTCCAATATCTGCAAGTACAATTTTGCCGTCAGCGTCAAAAAATTCATGGTACTTAACATCCCCGGTTATGTAAACCTGCGCCCCTGCTGCAATAGCATGGGGTAATAAGAAAAAACCCGCGCCTCCGCACAATGCAATTTTTTTAATTTTTTTGTGAAGAAATTGGGTATGTTTTATCACAGAAAGGTTGAACCTTTCTTTTAATATTTTCAATAATTCTTCTTCAGAAATTTCGCCAGTCAATTCTCCTATTAATCCACTTCCTACATCATTACTTGAATTATCCAATGTATTAATATAGTAAGCAACCTCTTC